>NZ_JBFBIV010000004.1:0-199854 GCF_040702025.1 Streptomyces sp. NPDC088194
GATCAGGCTGCGCACGTCGCCGATGTTCGCCAGATGGCTGATTGACCTGGCACTTTGACGTTTCATGCGGGGGAGTGCATACTTATACCAGTCAGAGGATGCATCGTAAGGAGAGACCCGTGACCGAGCGCGTCGTACTCGCCTACTCAGGCGGCCTGGACACCTCCGTCGCCATCGGCTGGATCGCCGAGGAGACCGGCGCCGAGGTCATCGCCGTCGCGGTCGACGTCGGCCAGGGCGGCGAGGACCTGGACGTGATCCGCAAGCGCGCGATCGCCTGCGGTGCCGTCGAGGCCGAGGTCGCCGACGCCAAGGACGAGTTCGCCGAGGAGTACTGCCTCCCGGCGATCCAGGCGAACGCGCTGTACATGGACCGCTACCCGCTGGTCTCCGCGCTGTCCCGGCCGGCCATCGTCAAGCACCTGGTCGCCGCCGCCCGCAAGCACGGCGCCGACACCGTCGCCCACGGCTGCACCGGCAAGGGCAACGACCAGGTCCGCTTCGAGGCCGGTATCGCCTCGCTCGCGCCGAGCCTGAACTGCATCGCCCCGGTCCGGGACTACGCGATGACCCGGGACAAGGCCATCGCGTTCTGCGAGGCGAAGAACCTCCCGATCGCCACCACCAAGAAGTCCCCGTACTCCATCGACCAGAACGTCTTCGGGCGGGCGGTCGAGACCGGCTTCCTCGAGGACATCTGGAACGCGCCGATCGAGGACATCTACGAGTACACCCAGGACCCGGCCGCCCCCCGGGAGGCCGACGAGGTCGTCATCACCTTCAAGCAGGGCGTCCCGGTCGCGATCGACGGCCAGGAAGTCACCGTCCTGGAGGCGATCCAGCAGCTCAACGTGCGGGCCGGCGCCCAGGGCATCGGCCGGATCGACATGGTCGAGGACCGGCTGGTCGGCATCAAGTCCCGGGAGATCTACGAGGCCCCCGGCGCGATCGCCCTGATCACCGCCCACCAGGAGCTGGAGAACGTCACCGTCGAGCGCGAACTCGCCCGCTACAAGCGGCAGGTCGAGCAGCGCTGGGGCGAACTGGTCTACGACGGCCTGTGGTTCTCCCCGCTCAAGCGGGCGCTGGACGGCTTCATCGCCGAGGCCAACAGCCACGTCTCGGGCGACATCCGGATGACCCTGCACGGCGGCCGGGCCGTCGTCAGCGGCCGGCGGTCGGACCAGTCGCTCTACGACTTCAACCTCGCCACCTACGACACCGGCGACAGCTTCGACCAGTCCCTGTCCAAGGGCTTCATCGAGCTGTTCGGCATGTCCAGCAAGATCGCCGCCAAGCGGGACCTGGACCAGTGACCGGCGGAGCCGCGGACGGCGGCACCGGCGGGCCGGACCTCAAGCTGTGGGGCGGCCGGTTCGCCGACGGGCCGTCCGCCGCGCTGGAGAAGCTGTCGGCGTCCGTGCACTTCGACTTCCGGCTCGCGCCGTACGACATCGCCGGCTCCCGGGCGCACGCCCGGGTGCTGCACCAGGCGGATCTGCTGACCGCGGACGAGCTGGACCGGATGATCGCCGGTCTTGACGCCCTGGAGGCCGACGTCGCCGCGGGCGCCTTCACTGGCACCATCGCCGACGAGGACGTGCACACCGCGCTGGAGCGCGGCCTGCTGGAGCGGGTCGGCCCCGACCTCGGCGGCAAGCTGCGGGCCGGCCGGTCCCGGAACGACCAGGTCGCCACGCTCTTCCGGATGTACCTGCGCGACCACGCCCGGATCGTCGGCGGTCTGATCGCCGACCTCCAGGACGCGCTGGTCGGCCTCGCCGAGGCACACCCGGACGCGGCGATGCCCGGCCGCACCCACCTCCAGCACGCCCAGCCGGTGCTCTTCGCCCACCACGTGCTCGCCCACGCCCAGGCGCTGTCCCGGGACGCGGAGCGGCTGCGGCAGTGGGACGAGCGCACCGCGGTCTCGCCGTACGGCTCCGGCGCGCTCGCCGGGTCCTCGCTCGGCCTGGACCCGGAGGCGGTCGCCCGCGACCTCGGCTTCGAGCACGGCAGCGCCGGCAACTCCATCGACGGCACCGCCTCGCGGGACTTCGTCGCCGAGTTCGCCTTCATCACCGCGATGATCGGGATCAACGTGTCCCGGATCGCCGAGGAGATCATCATCTGGAACACGAAGGAGTTCTCCTTCGTGACCCTGCACGACGCCTTCTCCACCGGCTCCTCGATCATGCCGCAGAAGAAGAACCCGGACATCGCCGAGCTGGCCCGCGGCAAGTCCGGCCGGCTGATCGGCAACCTCACCGGACTGATGGCCACCCTCAAGGCGCTGCCGCTGGCCTACAACCGGGACCTCCAGGAGGACAAGGAGCCGGTCTTCGACTCCTGCGACCAACTGGAGGTGCTGCTCCCGGCGTTCACCGGCATGATGGCCACCCTCACCGTGCACGAG
Organism: Streptomyces sp. NPDC088194; assembly: GCF_040702025.1. Lineage (NCBI taxonomy): Bacteria > Bacillati > Actinomycetota > Actinomycetes > Kitasatosporales > Streptomycetaceae > Streptomyces > Streptomyces sp. NPDC088194. The sequence continues at coordinate 2,417 of NZ_JBFBIV010000004.1, forward strand.
GAGCGGATGGCGGAGCTGGCCCCGGCCGGTTTCTCGCTGGCCACCGACATCGCCGAGTGGCTGGTCCGGCAGGGCGTGCCGTTCCGGGTCGCGCACGAGGTGGCCGGCGAGTGCGTCAAGGTGTGCGAGGCCGAGGGCATCGAACTCGACCAGCTCACCGACGAGCAGTTCGCCAAGATCTCCGCGCACCTGACCCCCCAGGTGCGTGACGTGCTCAACGTGCCGGGGGCGCTCGCCGCCCGCAACGGCCGCGGCGGCACCGCGCCCTCGGCGGTCGCCGTGCAACTCGCCGAGGTCAAGGCCGATCTGGCCGTGCAGCACGCCTGGGCGACGGCCAAGGACGGCGCCGGGCCGGGCGGCTCCGGCGCGTAGTCCGGGTCACTCCGGTTTGTAGGCGGGGCTGGGCGGCGGCACGAAGGAACTCGCGTTCGCCCCCAGCCACTGCTTCTCCAGCGCGGTCAGCGAACCGTCCTGCCGCATCCGCTCCAGCACTCCGTTGACGAAGCGCACGAAGTCCGTCTGGTCCTGGCGCATCGCGATGCCGTGCGGCTCGTCGGTGAAGCGCGGGCCGATCAGCTTGGTGTTCGGGTCCTGCGCGGCCAGCCCGATCAGGATCGTGTCGTCGGTGGAGACCGCGTCCACCTGGCCGAGCTGCATCAGCATCAGGCAGTCCGTCCAGTCCTTGACCGCCACCGGCACCACCGGGTGCTTCTTCAGCCCCTTCAGCGTGTCGATCGACGTGGTGCCCGAGGCCGCGCACACCCGCTTCCCGCCGAGGTCGTCGATGGACTTCGCGGTCGACGACTTCGGCACCAGCACGCGCTGGCCCGCGTCCAGGTAGTCGGTGGAGAACGCCACGGACTTCCACCGGTCGCAGTTGATCGTCATCGAGTCGATGACGATGTCCACCGACGACTGACGGGTCTTCGGGTCCGGCTGGAGCACGGAGAGCCGGGCGTCGGAGGAGATCGTCTTGAACTGGATACGGTTCGGCGAGCCGAACAGCGCGGTCGAGATCCGCTTCAGCAGCTCGATCTCGAAGCCGTCCAACTGCCCGGTGAGCGGGTTGCGGTAGCCGAACAGGTACGAGTTCTGGTCCACGCCCGCGATCAGCCGGCCGCGCTTGACGATCGCGGCCATCGTGGAACCGGCCGGCATGTGCCCGGGCCGCGGCAGCGCGCCCTGGGGGCGGTAGCTCTCCAGCGGGTGGCAGGACTGGTCGTCAGCCGGTGCCTGTGCGGGAACATCGGCGGGTACCGCGCGTTCGGTGCTGTGCGCCCGTCTCCCGGTGGCGTCCGGCCCCGGGGGAGCGGCGCAGCCGCCCGCACCCAGGACACCCACCACCAGCAATAACCCGGCGGCCGTGGCCGCCCCCGTTCCACGCCCTACCGCACCGACGACCACAGGGCCTCCTCCGCGTGACGTCACCCGTACCGCAAGTGACGTTCCCCGCGCCCCGGCGGTTCCTGTCCTGGCACCTGCCCCCGCCGAAGGTACTCGGGGGCGGGCGTGGCTGGACCTGCCAGGCGAAGCGCTGGGGGAGAACCGTTGCGCGACTCCCCACCGGCAAGCGGTCCCTCAACCGGCGGACGGGGGCCAACCCCGGGGGGTCAGGCGCACCCGGTTACGCGGCCTTGGCCTTGGTGGCGTAGATGTCGACGTACTCCTGGCCGCCGAGGTGCATCACCTGGGACATCACCTCGTCGGTGACCGCGCGAAGCACGTAGCGGTCGCGGTCCATGCCGTCGTAGCGGGAGAAGTCCAGCGGGGTGCCGAAGCGGACCTTCACCGGGGCGAGCCGCGGCATGCCGTTGCCGCCGGGCTGCACCTTGTCGGTGCCGATCATCGCGAACGGGACCACCGGGGCACCGGTCATCAGCGCGAGCCGGGCGATGCCGGTGCGGCCGCGGTAGAGGCGGCCGTCGGGGGAGCGGGTGCCCTCGGGGTAGATACCGAAGATCTTGCCCTCGTCCAGCACCCGGCGCCCGGTCATCAGGGCCGCCACACCGCCGCGGGCGCCGTCGCGGTCGACCGGGATCATGCCGCAGGTGGTGAAGAACCAGGCCATCAGCCGGCCCTTGACGCCCTTGCCCGTGACGTACTCGTCCTTGCCGATGAAGTAGACCTGCCGGTCGACCACCAGCGACAGGAACAGCGAGTCGATGAAGGTGACGTGGTTGCCCGCCAGGATCACCGGGCCGTCGGCCGGGATGTGCTCCACGCCCTCCACCACCGGGCGGTACAGCACACGCATCAGCACCAGCAGAATCGCCTTCAGCACGCTGCGGGACATGCGGGACAACGGACCCCTCCGGGCTCGTACGGACGTCAACCTGCGGACCGACCCTACCGGCCCGTACGTCTTGACGATACTTCCGCCAGGGCCCCCCGCGCACGCCGGGTTCACCCACCGGATACCGCGGGTCCGCGCAGGCCGCGACGCGTGCGCGCGGCGCCGGCGCGACCGGGCCGTCTTCCCGCGCACGCGGCGGGAGTTGGGAATCTCACAGGCGGGTGCCGCCCAGGTCGCGTCCCGGCGGCCGGTACGAGCCGGGGCCCGTCGTGAATCGGAGGGTTGAATCCCCGGTGGGACGGGGTAATGCACGGTAAACAGCCGACGTCCCGGTGTGCTTCCGGCCCGCCCTGGCGGCGCTGTGCCGGACACCGCAGCAGCGGTACCCGGCCGGTTCGTTTGTGCGATCATCGGCGCCAGCGGAGGCGACATCGAGCGCACATTCGTATCAACTCCGCACAGGCACACGTTCCGGGCGCGCACCACACCCTCACCCGCCCGGACGGATTTCGAAGGGGAGGCCCGCGCGACATGGGCATGAGCGTGACCATCTCTACGGCGAACCACGGTGACGCCGAGAAGATCCTGAAACTCCAGTACCTGTGCTATCAGGGCGAAGCCGAGCTCTACGGCGACTACACCATCGAACCGCTCACCCAGACCCTCGACGAACTGCGCGCCGAACTCGCCGGAGGCACCGTCCTCGTGGCGCGGCTCGGCGAGGAGGTCGTCGGTTCCGTCCGCGGTGCCGTCGACGACGACGGCACCGCCCGCATCGGCAAGCTCATCGTCCACCCGCGCCTGCAGCGGCACGGACTCGGCGGGCGCCTGCTCGCCGCACTCGAAGACCGCCTCGCCGCCGAAGCCGAGGCCAAGCGCTACCGCCTCTTCACCGGGCACCGCAGCCAGGTGCACCAGCGGATGTACCGCAAGCTGGGGTACGAACAGGTGGGCGTCGCGGAACCGGTCAACCGCCGGCTCAGCCTGGTGCACATGGAGAAGTCCGCACCGCAGCCGCCGGCCCCCGCCGGGAGCTACGCGGCCACCGCCTGACCCGCGCCGCCGCGGTCGGGCGCGCTACTCGCCGCCGGTCCCGGTCTGCCGTACAGGCGCCGTCTCCGCCCCCTGCCGGGCGGAGCGGCGCAGCCACAGCAGACCGGCGACCGGCAGCGCGATCGGCAGGAAGACATAGCCGATCCCGAAGTCGGACCACACGGTCGCGTCGGGGAAGGCCGAGGAGTCGACGACGGTCAGGATGCCCACGGTGATCACCCCGAGCAGCTCCGCCGAGCAGGAGACCAGGGCCACCTTGCGGGCCGACTCGCCGCCCCGCCACAGCGCCACGGTGATCACCGCGTAGACGACTCCGGCCACCCCGGACAGCACGTACGCCAGCGGCGCCTCGTGGAACTTCGTGCTGAGCTGCACGATCGAGCGGGAGAGTGCGGCCACCGTGAAGACCCCGTACAGCGACAGCAGCAGCCGCCCGGGTCCGGTGCCGATCTTCGCCTGCTCCGCCGGCGCCGCTGCCGGCGCTGCCTCCTGCGGAGCGGTTCGCGGAGCCGTTTGCGGGGTCGTCCGCTCTGCCGCCGTCTCGGCCGCCGGCTGGGGTGACGTCACGTCGCTGCCTTCCACTGTGTTCCCGGTGGTGTTACCGGTGCTGCCCTCAGCCATGTCCCGCTCCCCAGATCTGGTCCAGCCGCAGCTCCAGCACGGCCAGGATCACCCCGCCCGCCGCGACGATCGCCGAGCCCCAACGGGTGCGCTCCGCGAGCGACATGACCGCCGCCGCCGGGATCGCGCAGACCGCGCCGATCAGGTACGGCACGAACACCGCCAGCCCGTGCTCCGGCCGGTCCCCCCGGGTGAGCTGGACGATGGAGATCACCAGCTGGACCAGGACCGCGAGGGTGACCACGGCCATCCCGGCGAAGTGCCAGTCCTTGGTCGCCGAGTCGCGGTACGCGGCCCAGCCGCACCACGCCGCGAGCAGCAGCGCGAGCACGGAGACCGTCCAGATGACCCAATCGAGCATGCGACGACTGTATTACGGGCGCCGAACCGCTCTCGCTCCCGGGTGACCGGGTACCCTGCCCCCTGCTCCGCCCCTGCTCAGCGGTGCCGCGCCCAGTACACGTCCGTGGTGTACGGCATCTCGATCGCGCCGCTGCCCCGCGTCGCGTCGTGCGCGCTCAGCACCGCCTGGAGCTCCGCCCGCACCCGCTCCTGCCGGGCCGGGTCGAGCACGGCTATGTGGCTGGACGACATCATCCGCTCCACCACGTCGGCCACGGTCGTGGAGTGCGGGTTCGGCCAGTGCCGCTCCTCGATCGCGCCCCAGCCCGGGCGGGCGGCGAAAGCCTCGCGCCAGGCGCGGGCGGGGTCGCCGGGCGCCTCCAGGCCGGCCCCCGCGGCCGGAACCGGACCGGAGGGCGTCCGCGTACCCGCACCCGCACTGCCCGGGCCCGAGGCCAGCGGGGGGCTGGGCAGGTCGCGCGGGGCGAGCCGGAAGTAGATGTCCTGGTAGTCCCGCACCCACGGCACCGAGGTGTCGTAGGTGTTCCACACCAGCACCAGCGCGCCGCCCGGCCGCAGCAGCCGCTCGACCTCCGCCAGCGCCCGGTCCGCCTCGAACCAGTGCCAGGACTGCGCCGCCACCACCGCGTCCGCGCACCCCGCCCGCAACCCGCTGTCCTCCGCGGTGCCCGCGGTCACCGCCACCCCGGGCAGCAGCTCGGCCAGCCGCTCGCGCATCTCCGCGACCGGCTCCACCGCGAGCACCTCGGCCCCGGTCAGCGCCAGCAGCCGGGTGAACTTGCCGGTGCCCGCCCCCAGATCGACCACGGTACGGCCCCGCTCCAGCGGCAGCGCGTCCGCGAGGGCGGCGAGCGCCGCGAGCGGGTAGGAGGGCCGGGAGCGCTCGTAGACCCCCGCGGCCCGCTGATAGCCGACTCCTGCTGCGTGGTGCACTCTCACGCGGGCTGACGGTAGCAGGATCGGATGACGTTCACGGATACCAGGACCGAACGGCGGGACACCCGGCCGCCCGCCCATTCCCCCTACCCTGGAAGCGAGTTCACCCGCGCCGCCCGCGCCACGCCGCCGCACCGCGCCCACCCTGCCCGGCGCGCGCCGGGCGCGATACTGCATGCTGTGCAATCCACCCATGCCCTGGTTACGGAGCACGAATGACCTCCACCTTTCCGGACATCTCACTCAGTACGGACCGGCTGGTGCTGCGCCCGTACGACGAGGACGACATCCCCGCACTCGTGGAGATGATGAACGACGACCTGATCGCGGCGTGGACGAACATGCCCCAGCCGTACACCGCGGCGGACGCGCGGGACTTCGTCACCCGGACCGCGCCCGCCGAACGCGAGCAGGGCCGCGGGTTGGTGCTGGCCGTCACCGAGATGCTCACCCAGCGGCTGGTCGGCACCGTCACGCTCCAGCACACGGACTGGCGTATCCGCGGCACCGAGGCCGGGTACCTCACCGCCCACTGGGCCCGCGGCGAGGGATACGCCTGCGAGTCCGTGCTCACCGTGTGCCGCTGGCTCTTCCGGGAGCAGGGCTTCGAACGGGTGGAGCTGCGCACCGCCGCGGACAACACCGCCTCGCAGCAGGTCGCCCAGAAGATCGGGTGCGTCAGCGAAGGGGTGCTGCGCAGCGCGGGGATCGTCCGGGCCCGGCCCGACGCGGACCCCGCCGGGGCGTGGACCGAGGTCCGTACCGACCTGCTGGTGTGGAGCTTGCTCCGGGAGGACCTCGACTACCCGGGGGACCTGGGCGGGTCGGCCGGCGCCGGGCGCCGTGCGGATGCCGGTGCGGCGAACTACGCGGACGACTACACCGCCTTCGCGGACTGGCGCTGACGCCTCAACGGGACCGCCCGGGGTGCCCGTCGGCGTTTCCGCCCGGATCTTGCGGTGGGTGGGTGGCGGGACCGCCCGGGTTGCCCGTCGGCGTTTCCGCCCGGATCTTGCGGTAAGCGGGGGTTGGGCGCGCGGTTCCCCGCGCCCCTTCGGCTACGCGCCGTTGTGGTCGAGTCAAGTGCCCGGCCGCAGGCCGGTGGTCTGCTGCGCGCGCGGTTCTCCCCCAGGGCCTCGCCTGGGAGGTACCCCCACGCGCCCCTGGGTGCTTGGCCTTCTGTTCGGGGAAGAAGCCGCACATACTCGGGGGCGCGGGGAACTGCGCGCGCAACCCGTCACCGGCAGGTGGTCCCCGAACCGACAGCACCGACCACCCTGGAGGGTCAGGGGCGGGTTAAGGTTTGGCGGGACCCTCACACGCCATGGAGGCAGACGACGATGGCCGACCGGGTCACCGTGATCGGATGGGACGGCTCGCCGCTGTCCGGCGCGGCGCGGGCCGCGCTCGACGCCGCCACGCTCGTGGCCGGCACCCGCCACCACCTCGCGCTGCCGTACGTCCCGAAGGGCGCCGAGCAGATCGTGCTCGGCAGTATCGACATCGCGGCCCGCCGGGTCGCCGGGCACCGCGGCACCGCGGTGGTGCTCGCCGACGGCGACCCGGGTTTCTTCGGCGTCGTCCGGGCGCTGCGGGCACCCGAACTCGGCCTGGAGGTCGAGGTCGTCCCCGCCGTCTCCGCGGTCGCGCGCGCCTTCGCCCGGGCCGGGATGCCGTGGGACGACGCGCGCGTGGTCGTCGCGACCAGCCGCACCCTGCGCCGGGCGGTGAACGTCTGCCGCGCCAGCGCGAAGGTCGCCGTGCTCACCGCGCCGGGCGCCGGCCCCGCCGAACTCGCCCTGATGCTCACGGGAGTCCACCGCACCTTCGTGATCTGCGAGGCACTGGGCACCGAGCACGAAGAGGTGTCCGTCCTCACCTCCGACAAGGTCGCCGACCACATATGGCGCGACCCGAACGTGGTGCTGGTGGTCGGCGGGATCTCCGCCCCGGGACAGGGCATCGCCGCGCTGGGCGGCCCCGCCACCCACTCCGGCGGCGGCTGGATCGCCGGCCGCGACCCCGGTTTCCCCGGCGCCGCGCGCGGCTGGGCGCTGCCCGCGGCCGAGTACGGCGGCCACCTCCCGGCGGAGCTGCGCGCCTTCCAACTCGCCCGGCTCGGCCCGCGGGCCGGGGACCTGGTGTGGGACATCGGTGCCGCCGACGGCTCGCTCGCGGTGGAGGCGGCCGGTTTCGGCGCCGCCGTCATCGCGGTGGACCGCGACGCCGACGCGTGCGACTGGATCACCGCGACCGCCCGCCGAACCGGGGTGCAACTCCAGGTCGTGCACGGCACCGCGCCGACCGCGCTGGAGGACCTGCCCGAGCCCGACGTGGTCCGGATCGGCACCGCCGACCCCGAGGTCGCCGCCGCCTGCGCCGCCCGCCGGCCCGAGCGGATCGTCACCGCGGCCGGCAACCGGGACCAGGCCGAGGCGATCACCCGGGCCCTGTCCGAAGGCGGTTACGACGTGGAGCGCACCCTGCTCCAATCGGTCGAACTGGACAGCGACTGGGCTGAGCGTGAGCGATCGGTGAGGTTCGCGCTCTGTGGTTCCCGGCGCTGACCGCCGGCCGCCAACAAGCCGTCCGCAGGCCCCTGTTCGGGGGCTCCGCGCAACCCCCCCGACAAGGTCGACGAGACGGGTGCGAAAGACGTTTCCCCTGGTGGCAGCGGTACTTACCAGGCGGGTGTGAGATACGTCCCGAGGTGCGGACTACCGGCCTGACCGCGGCCGTGCCCAAGGTAGGCTGACGGATCGTTGTGCCGTCATCACACGTTGACGGGCCGTCGAGCAGTGCGGGCGCCCGTGTCCGACGTGCCGCATACCGGACCCGCTCGTTGTTGTAGGGAGAGGGTCGGGTCGGGCAGGGCGCAGCGGCTGGAAGGAGCGAAACCGATGGGCGAGGGGCACGCATGACGGACACCGGTCAGATCCCCGGCGAGGGGCTGCCGGAGAACGCTGGCGCGGACACAGGCGCCGAAGCGCTTCTCCCGCCGCACACGGCCTTCCCCGGCAACGGCGCGCCGCCGCAGCCGGATTGGGGGACCGCGCCCGCGAGCGAGCAGCCCGCGCCCGGATACGCGTACCTCGACCACCCGGCGCCGCCCGGCGCGGTGCTCGACGACGAGGACGACGTGCTGCTGATGCCCGGGCCGCAGGGCTCCTGGAGCGACCCGCAGCCGGTGCCGGCGCCCGCGCCCGTACCGGCGCAGCAGCCCGCGCACTTCCAGAACGGGCAGCACCCGCAGGCGGTCTCCTTGCAGCAGCCGTCGATGGATCTGCCGATCTCCGTGGAGGTGCCGGTCGAGGTGCCGCTGGAGACGATGGCGCCGCCGGTGCTCGGGAACGGCGCGCAGGTCTTCGTCGCCCAGCAGCCGCAGCAAGCCCAGTACGTCCAGCCGCAGCAGGGCGGTCCCGGGCTGGACCTCACCGCGTACCCCGACCCCGCCGCCGCGCAGGCCGGCGACGGCGAAGGGGCCGCGGGCGTACCGCCGGTGGCGGCCCAGGCCGAACCCGCCGACGGCGACGCGGCACAGCAGCAGCCCGCCGCACCCGGGTGGAACGCGCCCCACGAGGCGCCCGCGGTGCCCCAGCAGGCCGCCGTGCCCCGCCGTCCTCTGCACATGGGCCCGCCGGTGACCGACACGCCCAGCGGCGGCGTCTCCGTACGGTCGCTCGCCGACCGCGGACCCGCGGTGACCGTGGCCGGGCCCCCGACGTCCGGCCCGGAGTACCTCGACGTGCCGCGCGACGACGTGAACGGCATCCCCGCGCAGCAGACCGGTGAACCCGGTGCCGCCGCGGTCGTCACCCCGGGCAGCCCGTGGCCCGCCGCGCCCGGCGACGCCTCGCAGCAGTCGTTGATCCCGCGCGCGGACAGCGTGCCGCGTCCGGCCGATGCCGCGATCCCGGTGCAGGGCGCGGTCACCGCGCCGCAGGCGACCGAGGCGGCCGCGCAGCAACCGCAGCAGGAACAGCCGCAGCAGCAGGAACAGCCGCAGCAGCCGGAGCAGCCGCAGAGCGAGGTGGCCCAGAGCGTGGTGGCCGCCGCCGAGCCGGTCCCGGCTGAGGCCGAGGTGGCTGAGGCCGACGCGGCTCAGGCCGAACCGCAGACGGAGGCGGTCGAGCAGGAGCAGGAGCAGGAGCAGGAGCAGGAGCAGGCACAGCCGCAGGCACCGGCAGCGGCCGTCGCGCCGCAGGTCGTGGCCGAGGCCGAACCGGCCGCGACAGCGCAGCCCGTGGCGGAGGCGCCCGCCCCTGCCCCCGCACCCGCCGCGCAGGCCGTCCCGGCCACGCCCGAGCCGGTCGTACCCGCGCAGGGCGGCCCGGTCGCCTCGCAGGGTGGCGGCTTCGCGGTGCCCCAGCCGCCGGAGCAGTCGGAGCAGGCCGCCGTGCAGGCAGCCGCCGAGCCGGTTCCGGCGGCGGTCGCGACCGCCGCCCAGGCCGCACCCGAGGCCGTCGCGGAACCCGCGCCGCAGGTCGTGGCCGAGGCCGAACCGGTCCCGGCCGCACCGGAGGTGGCCCCGACAGCGGAGGCACCCGCGCCCGCCGCCGCACCCGCACCCGCACCCGAATCCGTACCGGCGGCTGTCGCCGAGGCGGAAGCCGAAGCCCCCACCGAGCAGGCGCCGGAGCAGGAGCCCGCGCCCGCCGCGGACCCCGCCGCCGCTGAGCAGGCCGCGGCTGCCGCCCCCGGCCGAGGCCGCCGCGGCAAGCGCCGGGCCGCCCCGGCGCCGGAGGAAGCCGAGCCGGTCCAGCAGCCCGAACCGCAGCCGGTGGCAGCGCAGTCCGCGCCGCAGGCCGCACCGGAGGCCGCACCCGAGGTCGTGGTCGTCCCGGCCCCGGCTCCCGTCGCCGAAGCCGAGCCGGAGGCCGAAGCCGTCGCCGAGCCCGTTGCCGTACCGGCCGCGGCGCCCGTCGCCGCCGAGGACGTACCCGCCGCGCAGGCGGACCAGGGCGAGGAGCCCGCGGAGCCCGCGGAGCCGGACGCGTCCGAAGCACCCGAGCCCGCGCAGGCCGAGGAGCCCGAGGAGGCCCCGGCCGCCGCCGCGCCCGCGTCGCAGGGGTCCGCCGCGGAGCCGTACGACCCGGCCGTGCGCGACGCCGTCCACCGGGTGATCCGGGAGCGGCGCGACATCCGCAACGGTTTCCGGTCCGACCCGATCCCGCACGACGTGCTGCTGCGGGTGCTGGAGGCGGCGCACACCGCGCCCAGCGTCGGCCACTCCCAGCCGTGGGACTTCGTGGTGATCCGCTCGGAGAAGACCCGCGAGAAGATGCACGAGCTGGCGATGGCCCAGCGCGAGGCGTACGCCAAGTCCCTGCCCAAGGCGCGGGCCCGGCAGTTCCGCGAGCTGAAGATCGAGGCGATCCTCGACACCCCGGTGAACATCGTGGTCACCGCCGACCCGACCCGCGGCGGCCGGCACACCCTCGGCCGGCACACCCAGCCGCAGATGGCGCCCTACTCCTCCGCGCTCGCCGTGGAGAACCTCTGGATCGCCGCCCGCGCGGAAGGGCTCGGCGTCGGCTGGGTCAGCTTCTTCGACGAGCGCCAGATGGTCGCCGAACTCGGCCTGCCCGAGCACCTGGAGGTCGTCGCCTACCTGTGCGTCGGGTATGTCGACGAGTTCCCGGAGGACCCCGAGCTGATGCAGGCGGGCTGGTCGCAGCGCCGCCCGCTGTCCTGGGTCGTCCACGACGAGGAGTACGGCAACCGCGCGCTGCCCGGCGAGGAGCCGCACGACCTGCTGGAGGAGACCCTGCGGGGTATCCGCCCGCTGGACGCGAAGGCGCTGGGCGAGGCGTGGGAGCGGCAGAAGCGGATGACCAAGCCGGCCGGCGCGCTGGGCATGCTGGAGATCATCTCCGCGCAGCTCAGCGGGTTGTCCCGGCAGTGCCCGCCGCCGATCCCCGAGCCCGCCGCGGTCGCGGTGTTCGCCGGCGACCACGGCGTGCACGCCCAGGGCGTGACCGCCTGGCCGCAGGAGGTCACCGGCCAGATGGTGGCCAACATCCTCGGCGGCGGAGCGGTCTGCAACGCCTTCGCCAACCAGGTCGGCGCCGAGGTCTGCGTCATCGACGTCGGTGTCGCCTCCGAACTGCCCGCCACCCCGGGGCTGTTGCCGCGCAAGGTACGGCCCGGCACCGACGACTTCACCGCCGGTCCGGCGATGAGCCGCGAGGACGTGCTCAAGGCGATCGAGGTCGGCATCGAGACCGCGCGCGACCTGGTGGCCGCGGGCAACAAGGCGCTGCTGACCGGCGAGATGGGCATCGCCAACACCACCGCGTCCGCCGCGATCGTCTCCGTCTACACCGGTGCGGACCCCGCGGAGGTCACCGGGCGCGGCACCGGCATCAACGACGAGATGCACGCCCGCAAGATCGACGTCGTCCGGCGCGCGCTCGACCTGCACCGGCCCGACCCGGGCGACCCCGTCGCCGTCCTCACGGCCGTCGGCGGGCTCGAACACGCCGCGATGGTCGGGCTGTTGCTCGGTGCCGCCGCCCTGCGTACGCCCGTCATCCTCGACGGGGTCAGTGCCGGTGCGGCCGCGCTGGTCGCCCGCGCGATCGCCCCCGAGGTGCTCGCCGCGTGCATCGCCGGTCACCGCAGCGCCGAGCCCGGGCATGTCGCCGCGCTCACCACGCTCGGGTTGCGGCCGCTGGTCGACCTCGATCTGCGGCTGGGTGAGGGGACGGGTGCGCTGCTCGCGCTTCCGCTGGTGCAGAGCGCGGCCCGGGTGATGCACGAGGTCGCCACATTCGACGCCGCGGGCGTCACCGAAAAGGGGTAATCGGGTCCCCGTCGCTACGACTCCCGGCCCGTCCCCGGGCCCCTGAACACGGGCTGCTCCCCGCTGCGCCCCTGCCCTTTGCCCTTGCGGGCGAGGAGTTCTTCCGCAGGTGGCAGCGGCGGTCAGCCACGTCAGGGGCGCGGGGACGTCCCCCTGGCAGGTCACCGGCCTGCGGTCGGCAGTGCACCGCAACCGTAACGGCGCTGAACCGTAAAGTAAGAAGCCCGCACAGCAAGGAGCCCTCATGCCGCACGACGACGCCCCCGCGTACCCCGTTGGGCTGCGGCTCGCCGGCAGGCGGGTCGTGGTGATCGGCGGTGGCCAGGTCGCTCAGCGGCGGCTTCCCGCACTGGTCTCCGCGGGAGCCGACATCGTGCTGGTGTCACCGTCGGCCACCGCTTCGGTCGAGGCGATGGTGACGGCGGGCGAGTTGCGGTGGGAGCGCCGCAAGTACCGTGCGGGCGACCTCGCGGGCGCCTGGTACGCGCTGATCGCGAGCACGGACGAGGCGGCCAATGCCGCGGCGGGCGCGGAGGCGGAAGAGCGCCGGGTGTGGTGCGTACGCAGCGACGACGCGGACGCGGCGACCGCGTGGACCCCGGCGACCGGCCGGACCGAGGGCGTGACCGTGGCGGTGCTGACCGGCCAGGACCCGCGGCGCTCGGCGGCGGTACGTGACGCGGTGGTCGCGGGGCTGCGGGACGGCACGCTGGTGGCGCCGTACCACCGGGCCCGCACCGCCGGGGTCGCCCTGGTGGGCGGCGGCCCGGGGGACCCGGACCTGATCACGGTGCGCGGCCGCCGGCTCCTCGCGGAGGCCGACGTGGTGGTGGCCGACCGGCTCGGCCCGCGCGACCTGCTCGACGAACTCGGCCCGCACGTCGAGGTGATCGACGCGGCGAAGATCCCGTACGGCCGGGCGATGGCGCAGGAGGCGATCAACGCGGCCCTGGTCGAGCACGCGAAGGCGGGCAAGGCCGTGGTCCGGCTCAAGGGCGGCGACCCGTACGTGTTCGGGCGCGGCATGGAGGAGGCGGAGGCGCTGGCCCGGGAGGGCATCCCGGTGACGGTGGTGCCCGGCATCTCCAGCGCGATCAGCGTGCCGGCCGCCGCCGGTATCCCGGTCACCCACCGGGGAGTGGCCCACGAGTTCACCGTGGTCAGCGGGCACGTCGCGCCGGAAGACCCGCGCTCGCTGGTGGACTGGGCGGCGCTGGCGAAACTGCGCGGCACCCTGGTGCTGCTGATGGCGGTGGAGCGGATCGAGCCGATCGCGGCGGCCCTGGTCGCGCAGGGCCGGTCGGCCGACACCCCGGTCGCCGTCGTCCAGGAGGGCACCACTGCCGCGCAGCGCCGGGTGGACGCCACGCTCGGCACGGTCGGCCGCCGGGTCGCCGAGGAGGGGGTGCGGCCGCCGGCGGTGATCGTGATCGGCGATGTGGTGGCCGTGGGCGGGGCGGTCGCCGATGCGGCGCGGGCGGCGGGGGCTTCGGGGCCCGCCGCGGACCCGATCGGGGGAGCGCGTGGCGGGGCGGGGAGCACAGCGGGTGGCGTACCGGGTGGGGAAGCCGCTGGGGGAGCTGCTGGGGGAGCGCGTGGCTGAACCGGTCGCCGTCGAGGACCCCGCCGACCCGCGCCTGGCCGACTACACCTCCCTCACCGACGTCGAACTGCGCCGCCGCCGCGAACCCGCCGAAGGGCTGTTCATCGCCGAGGGCGAGAAGGTGATCCGGCGCGCCCTGGCCGCCGGCTACCCGATGCGCTCGATGCTGCTCTCCCCGAAGTGGCTCGGCCCGATGCGCGACGTGATCGACGCGGCGACCGCCCCGGTGTACGAAGTGACACCCGCGCTCGCCGAAGAGGTCACCGGCTACCACGTGCACCGCGGCGCGCTCGCTTCGATGGCCCGTACCCCGCTGCCCTCCGTGGACGCGCTGCTGGCCGGGCTCGGCCCCGGCCCGCGCCGGGTCGCCGTCTTCGAGGACACCGTCGACCACGCCAACCTCGGTGCCGGGTTCCGCTCTGCCGCCGCGCTCGGCGTGGACGCGGTCCTGCTCAGCCCGCGCTGCGCCGACCCGTTCTACCGGCGCGCGGTCAAGGTCTCCATGGGCGCGGTCTTCTCCGTGCCGTGGACCCGGCTCGACGACTGGCCGCACGACCTCGAACTCCTGCGCGCCCACGGCTTCCTGCTCGCCGCCCTCTGCCTCGCGGACGACGCGATACCGCTCGACGCGCTCGCGGCCCGCCGCCCGCCCCGGCTCGCCCTCCTGCTCGGCACCGAGGGCGACGGCCTCACCCCCGCGGCCCTCCGCGCCGCCGACACCCGCGTCACCATCCCCATGGCCGCGGGCGTCGACTCCCTCAACGTAGCCGCCGCCTCCGCGGTCGCCTTCTACACCACCCGCACCTGACCTGCCGGACCGGTGGCGAGGCTTCGTTACTGCGGCTACCCGGCCGGGTAGCCGGTCGGCACGGGGCGCGGGGTTCCGGGCATCGGATCGTACGTGTCGAAGCTGTTTCCGTCGGCGTACTGGGAGAGCAGCTTCTTCTGAGCCTTGCCGTACTTCTTGCACGCGCTGAGCACGTCGAAGTAGCCGGCGGCCGACTTCCCCTCGCTCGCCTCATGGAAGGTGAGCTCGATGGTGAGCTCCCCCTTCTGCGCGGCCCAGCCGTACAGCTTCTCCTTCTTGGCGTCCGGCATGCGCTTCGCGGGGATGGTCCGTGTGGCGAAGGTCCACCCCAGCGGCTTCAGCCCGTTCTCCACGCCGGACACCAACTGGGCCATCGTCAGCTTGTTTGCAGGGTCGAGGTAATCGGAGAGGTCGTACTTCACTGCGCCCTTGCCGTTCTTCTCGTCCTCGGAGCAGGCGACGAAGTTGCCACTCCCCTCGGGCGTGTGAAGGTGGAGTGCGGTTGGCAGCGCGGTGCGGGTCTTCCAGTACACCTCGGCAGTCGAGCCCCGGACCTCCGTCGCCCGCTTCATGCCGTCGGCGCTGCTCGTACCGCCCCCGCACGCGCTCACCGCGAAGGTGAGGGCGACCGCCGGCAGTGCGGCCCAAGTGGCGGCGCGGCCACGGAGTTTCATACCTGCTCAGCTTCCTGTGATGGCCGCGACACGTCCGTGGTCGCGCTGGAGGAACATCGCGTGTGCGGTGCCCGGGCGAGGGCGGCTCGCGGGTCAGCCCATCCGGCCGGCGAGCACGCGGCGTTCGCTGTCGGCCTCGGCCTGGGTGACTTCCTTGGGGTGGGCGGCCAGTTCGCGGCTGACGTACTCGGCGAAGCCGTTGGCCTGCGTGGTGACGTCGTTGGCCGCCCCGGCCAGGTCCCTCGCCCAGGCGCGTGCGGTGGCGCCCACCCACACGTCGCCCTTGCCGCCGGCCATCCGCTTGTCGGCGTCCTTCAGCGAGCCGTTGACGGTCGCAAGGTCCTTCTGGACCTCGGTGTGCAGGTCGCTGAGTGCCTGCCACATGGGGCTGGGCACCTTCTTGTCTGCCATGGCGCTGCTTCCTCCCGTTGGTGGTGCGAAGTGTCGGGGCCACTGATCCCGCCTACAGTCCTCCGGTCGGATAACCTGTCGGGACGGGATGCGGGGTGGTCTTCGTCGGTTGGTAGAGGTCCACCGAGTCGCCCGGAGCGTACTTGGCCAGGATGTTCTTCTGATCCTTCCCGAGCTTGGCGCAACCGCTGTACAGGTCCATGAAGCCGCCCGCCGGGACGTCGGACATCCGCTCCTGGATCAGCAGTTGCAGCTGCATGCCGTCCTTGTTCGCCACGTAGCCCGTGGTCTTGGACATGGTGGCGCTCTCGGTCGGACTCGGCTGCACCTTGTCGAGCCCGATCTTCCATCCCTGGGGGGCCAGCGCGGTCCGGAACTGAGCCAGGAGTTGGGCCGCGGTCATCGAGCCGTCCTTGGCGTTGAGCTCGTTCTCTACCTTGTAGACGGCTAGCTTCGGTTTGCTGGCCGAGCACTTGATGAACTTGCCGTTACCGACCGACACGTCGACCGTCGACGGTAGTGCAGCGTTGACCTTCCAGTACGTCTTCGCCAGCGAGGACCGCATGGACTGGGGGTTGCCCGATGGGCCCGAGCCGTCATCGCTGCAGGCGCTGAGGCCGAGGAGGGACACGAGGACCAAAGGGAGCAGACATTTGCGCCGAATCATGTTCAATGGACTCCGGTCAGGGCGTCGGTACGGGAGCCGTTGCGGTTGAGGAAGTTCCTGTCCAGTGAGTTGCCCACTGCGGGGTCCTTCAGCCATTCGTTGTACGCCTGCTTCTGAGCTGGGGTGGCATTGGCGATGAGATGGCCATCATCGTCCAGGAACGGCTTACCGCCCGTGTATATGTCCGCGTACTGTTGCGGATCACCGAGATTGTGGTTCTTCATGTACTGCTGGTGGGCACCCTCCTTCCAGTCTCCCCGCCAGGTGGCAGTGGAGGGTGGTGAGCCCATGTCCTTGGGTTTGATTTTCACGATGTGCTTGTTGAGCGTGTCGAGGACGTCGTTGATCACAGCCTTGGAGACGGTCTTGCCGGCTTCGCCGGGTTCGAAGGCAATATCCACACCGGCCTCGGCGGCTTTGCTGAGCTGTTCGCTCACGGTGTCCTGCCACTCCTCGGCGTCCGCGTCGCCGGCAGCCTTCTTCTCCTGATAGACGGTGGTCGCCTCGAAACCGAAGGTGCCTTCAAGGGTGCCGGAGGCGCTCTCAACCCACGGGTTGTCCGGGTCGCTGTCGGCCAACTGATCGGCCATCTCCTGACTGTACGACAGCAGTTCAGCGGTGGACTTCGGGTTCTGCATCGACTCGTGGATGAAGCCTTCCCAGTCGGCATCGGAGACATCGACGTGCCCGGGGCCGTGGGGAGCTGGTGCGGGATCGGTCAGGGACGCCTGCATGTCGGACCAGTAGTACTTGATGTCATCGGCGAAGACCTGCTGGATCTCCGGGTGCGTGTGGTCGTCCTGATGGTTGGCGTAGTACTCCACCAACTTGGTGGTGTTGTCCGCGGCCATGTTCGCATCTGCCCCCGGACCCGGGATGGTGCCTGCCTCGATGACAGTGGCGAAGTCCTTCGCGTTCGGATTGATCAGCCCGCCACGGTGCTCGGAATCCGACTGCATGAAGGTGGGCAGGATTTTGATGTTGTCGTGCACGAACTGAGTGGCTGCCTTGGGGTCGGCGGCCAGCGCCTTCCACACCTGGTCGGAGTACACGGTGTTGCCCGGGAGGAGCGCCTGGGTGCCCAGGTCGGTCAGGACGTCGGCGGGGAAGTTCGCCTCGGTGACCAACGGGGCGAGGAAGTCGATGTCCTCGTGGCCCGCGGAGTCCTTGTACTGCATGCCGCCCCGCATGGAGGTGGCCACGAAGTTGGCGAACACGGAGCGTCCGGCGTCCGGATTGTCGCTGTCCAACTGGCTGGAGTACGGCTCCAGCTCGGCCAGCCGCGCTTGCCCGAGTTCCTTGCAGGAAGCGGCCGCGAAGTCCGGGTCGTCCTCGTTCTGCTGCATGAGCTGCAGGTACTGCTGGGCGGTGATGTCACCGTCCTTGTACTTCTTTGCGGCATCCTTGCCGGCCTTCTGCGCGGCTTCCTGGGTCTTGTACTTCCCGAGGTCGCCCGAGCCCGCCGTGACCATGCCCGAGGCGCCGAAGTCGCTCTCCTCCTTGGCCTCGGCTGCCGCGAGACTGTGCCGACGCCGCAACATCGGCAACTGGTCCTGGGCCCACGAGAAGTGCTTGTTGATCGTGTTGAGCCGGGTGGCGTCGAGACCGATCCTGCCCGCCTGACTCAGCCAACTCGCCACCAGCGGAGCCCCGCTGCCGTTGCCGTCCCAACTGGTCCTGTTCTTGATCGAGTTGATCATGTTCCAGAGTTGCTGCGGCTCAATCCCACTGAAGTCGCCATCTCCGTCCGGCTGAACCATGGGACCCCTCCCCCTGTCGGCCACGCAGGGCCGACACGTAACCAATACCGCGTGTCATCTTGCCAGCGCGCGGCGTGATTATCACACATCGGCGTGTTGTGGCCTTGGGGCGGGGTGGGACCAACGGGCTGGAGTGGCAGGTGGTACGGCAGCCGGCCCCGGGTGGGGGGTCAGTTGGGCGGGGGGAGTTCGACCAGGGTGGCGAGGGTGGCGCGGTGGCGGCCCGGGGTGCCCAGTGCGATCTCGTCGGCCTTCGCCCGCTTGAGATAGAGGTGCGCGGGGTGCTCCCAGGTCATCCCGATCCCGCCGTGCAACTGCACCGCCTCCTCGGCCGCGTGCACCGCGACGCCGGCCGCGTAGGACTGGGCGACGGCCACGGCCACCGGCGCGTCGGGGGAGCCGGTCGCGAGCGCGTCGGCCGCGGCCCGCGCCGCCGCCCGTGCGGAGACGACCTCCAGCCAAAGGTCGGCCAGCCGGTGCTTGAGCGACTGGAACGAGCCGACCACCCGCCCGAACTGGTGCCGCTGCCCGAGGTAGCGGACCGTCTCGTCGAGGCACCACTGCGCCACCCCCAGCTGTTCCGAGGCGAGCAGGCCCGCAGCGGTGAGCAGGGCAACGTCCAGTGCGGCGGGCGCGTCGGCGGAGGGCAGCGGGCGCGCGGCGCTGCCGGCGAAGGACACGTCCGCGAGCGGCCGGGTGAGGTCCAGCGAACTGAACGGCTCGACCGCGACCGAGGCGTCCGCCGCGGCCACTTCGTACAGCCCCGGGCCGTTCGGGCCGACCGCGGGCACCACCAGCACGCCCGCGCCGGGAGTGTCCGCGACGCTGGTCACCCGCCCGGTCAGCCGGCCCTCGGCGTCGGCCCGTACGGTCGCGGGGAAGTCGCCACCGGGTGCCGCCGACAGCGGTACGGCCAGGGCCGCGGTCGTGGTGCCCGCGGCCAGTCGCCCCAGCAGGCCGGCGACCGCCTCGTCCGCGAGGTCGCAGCGCAGCAGTGCCGAGGTGGCCAGCACCGCGCTGCCGAGGAACGGTGTCGGGACCACCGCGCCGCCCAACTCCTCCAGTACGACGGCCACTTCGCGTGCGGTCGCGCCCTGGCCGCCCTGTTCCTCGGGCACCAGCAGTCCGGCGAGGCCGAGTTCGGCCGCGAGCAGCCGCCACAGCTCGGGGTCGTACGGCTGCTCGCCCTCCACCCGGGTGAGCACCGCGCCGGGCGGGCAGCGGTCGGCGAGCAGGTCGCGCACCGCGGCGCGCAGGTCGTCCTCGACATCGGAGTAGAGCAGGTCCGGGGCCGCGGGGCGGACTTGGGTCGCGGGATGGGCCTGGGAACGGTCGGCGGGCTGGGTCGGCGCGGTCATCGGGGCAGGTCCTTCCAGGCGGCGTCCTTGTCGGTACGGGGTTCCGCGGGCAGTTCCAGCACCCGCTCGGCGATGATGTTGCGCAGGATCTCCGAGGTGCCGCCCTCGATGGAGTTGCCCTTCGCCCGCAGATAGCGGTAGCCCGCGTCGCGGCCGTAGAAGTCGACGCTGCGTGGGCGGACCATCGTCCAGTCGCCGTAGCGCAGGCCGTCCTCGCCGAGGAGTTCGACCTCCAGGCCGCTGATCCGCTGGTTGAGCCGGGCGAAGGCGAGCTTCAGGCCGGCGCCCTCCGGCCCGGGCGAGCCGACCGCGAGCTGCTGCCGGACCCGCTCCGCGGACAGCCGCGCCACCTCCGCGTCGACCCACGCGGACAGCAGCCGGTCGTGCAGCTCGGGGGTGCGCAGCTCCGGCCGCTCCCGCCAGGTGGCCGCGGCAGCCGCGACCATGCCCGCCTCGCGCGGCAGCACCCGGCCGCCGATCGCGACCCGCTCGTTCATCAAGGTGGCCTGAGCGACCCGCCAGCCGTCGCCGATCGCGCCGAGCCGGTGCGCGTCGGGTATGCGCACCCCGGTCAGGAAGACCTCGTTGAACTCCGCCTCGCCGGTGAGCTGGCGCAGCGGCCTGACCTCCACGCCCGGGTCGGTCATGTCGCACACGAAGTACGTGATGCCCTGGTGCTTGGGCACGTCCGGGTCGGTACGGGCGATGAGGATCGCCCAGCGCGCGGTGTGGGCGCTGGACGTCCAGACCTTCTGGCCGTCCACGATCCAGTCGCCGCCGGGTTCGCGGACCGCCCGGGTGCGCAGCCCCGCCAGGTCCGAGCCGGCGCCCGGCTCGGAGAACAGCTGGCACCACGGCTCCTCGCCGGTCCACAACGGGCGCAGGAAGCGCTGCTTCTGCTCCTCGGTGCCGTAGCGGAGGATGGTCGGCGCGGCCATGCCCAGGCCGATGCCGATGCGGCGCGGGTCGTTGTCGGGCGCGTCGGCCGCGGCGAGTTCCGCGTCCACCACGGGCTGGAGCGAGCGCGGAGCGCCGAGGCCGCCCAGGCCCCGCGGGAAGTGCACCCACGCCAGGCCCGCGTCGAACCGGGCCCGCAGGAACTCCTCGGGGGAGACGGCTCCCGGTGGGTGCGCGGCCAGCAGCTCCCGCACCCGTCCGCGCAGCTCCGCCGCGTCCACGGCGCCGCCCTCCGTGCGGTCCTCCGCGCGGTCCTCCGCCTCCCGGCCCTTCGCCATCGCGCTGCCGCCCTTCCCGTCTTCCCGGCCACCCACGTCTCTAAGCAAGCGCTTGTTAACGTAGCGGACATCCGCGCTCGTGCCTAGAGCTGTTCGAACCATGGCTGTTCGAACCCCCGGCACGACCTGACCGATGCTCCCCCGGTGCTGCCCGAGGCCGCTACCCGGCCGGCCTCGCTCCGAGCAACTCGCGGAACCCCCGCGCCGACCTGCCCGTAACGCGCCGGCATCGTGGCGAACTCCAGCGGTATCTCCCGCGCGTGGCGGTCGCGCATCTGCTCGGCGGCCAGCCGCTGGTGGACCACGCGCCGACCGGTGGTCTCGGTGACGATCACGGTGTCGTCGTCATAGCCGAGCGCCCCCGGGCCGGTGAGGACGAGATCGGTGTTCGGGGCGTGCGCGTCGGCCAGGGCGCGCACGGCGACGGCCGCGATGTCCCCGGCATCGACGAAGCCGCCCTGCCCCGGCCCGCCGCCTCACCACCCGCGCACCCGCAAGGACCGCCAGGGACAGTCCCGTCATGCGCGCGCAACCAGGTGGGGCGGTCGGTTGAACGCGGGCCGGAAGGGGCAGCCCCCTTGGGGGCGCGGGGAACTGCGCGCGCAACCGCGTGCGGCGGTCGGCTGACGGTGGACCGGAAGGGGCACCCCCTGGGGGCGCGGGGAACTGCGCGCGCAACCGCGTGCGGCGGTGGGCTGACGGCGGGCCGCAAGGGGCACCCCGTGGGGGGCGCGTGGGGGTACCACCCAGGCGAACCTCTGCGGGAGAGCGGAGCGCCGACCCACCCACCGGGCGGCACCCGGGAGCGAAACACGGCGCACCGCGGCGCGACCCTGCGGCTCAACCCGGGGAGCGCTATGCCGCCTGAAGCACCGCGATGCACACAGCCGCGATCAGCGTGACGATCACGAACACGAACACCCGTTGACGGAGCAGCCGCCGCCGGGATTCGGGAGCACCGGGCCTGCGCTGCGCGGGGGTCCGGTTCGCGGGGGTCCGCGTCCCCGTCGTCCGCCCCGTGGGAGTCCCCTGCGCCCGCGCCGCGGGCGTCCGCGCGGCGGGGGTCCGCGCCGGAGTCCTCGCCGGGGTCCGCTGCGCCCCCCGCCCCGCCCGCTCAGCTCGCTCGACCCGCTCGCTTCCCCCGCCGCCGGTCGAACCCCCCGCCGTACGCCCCCCGTTGGAGACCGCCGCGCCCCGCTCCGTCCGCTGCTGCGCGTACTCCTCGGCGCGCCGCCCGGTGGGCCGCTCCGGACGCGGCGGCCGGACCGTCGCCAGCCCCCGCGCCTCCCGCGTCGCGATCTCCGACAGCCGCTCGGAGAGCTGCACGGTGCTCGGCCGCTCCTCCGGGTCCTTCGCGAGACACGCGTACACCAGCGGCGCGAGCGCGTCGGGCACCCCGACGAGATCGGGCTCCTCGTGCACCACCCGGTAGAGCATCACCTCGGAGCTGCCCTGCCCGAACGGCGAGTCCGCGGTCGCCGCGTACGCCAGCGTCGCCCCGAACGCGAACACGTCCGTGGCCGGCGTGACCGCCGCGCCCCGCACCTGCTCGGGCGCGAGGAACCCGGGCGAGCCGACCGCCGTCCCGACGTGGGTGAGGGTGCTCGCCCCGGTCGCCCAGGCGATCCCGAAGTCGATGATCCGCGGGCCCTTGGGCGACAGCAGGATGTTCGACGGCTTCAGGTCGCGGTGCACGACGCCGGCCTCGTGCACGGCCACCAGACCCTCCGCGAGCGCCGACCCGATCGCGGCGACCTCGGCGGCCGGCAGGATGCCGCCCTCCGCGACCTTGTCGTGCAGCGACGGCCCGGGGACGTACTGCGTGGCGAACCAGGGCCGTTCGGCCTCCAGGTCCGCGGCGACCAGCCGGGCGGTGCAGCCGCCCCTGATCCGCCGCGCCGCCGACACCTCACGGGCGAACCGGGACCGGAACTCCTGGTCCTCGGCCAGCTCCGGCCTGATCACCTTCAGCGCCACCCGCTGCCCGCGCTTGTCCGCGCCCAGGTACACCACACCCATGCCGCCCGCGCCCAGCCGCCGATGCAGCCGGAACGAGCCGACGACCCGCGGGTCCTCGCGCCGGAGCCGCATCATCGCCATGTCTGTCCGTCCCCTACCTCCGGTGGTGGGGGAGAGGGCCCCACTCCGCGTCGCTGGCCGGTCGGCCGCCCACAGCTTACGTACTCAAGTCCCGCCGCGCGTTGATGCCTCGCAGGCGACGGGCCGTGAATTGTCAGTGCCTGGTGGCATTCTGAGGGGACGGGAGATGACGCGGGACGCGGACGCCGGCCGGGAGAGGCGGTCGGGCGGCAGGTCGCGGCACTCCCGGGGAAGTCGCCAACGGGCAGTCCACCAAGGGGGAGTGACGCCGTGAAAGGTGATCGTGTGGAGATAGTCGTCGACGCGGGTGACACCACCCGCACCTATGAGGTGACCGCGACCCGCGCAGGCCGCAGGGTCGAGACCGCGGTGCGGCGCGGGGTCGTGGAGGTGAGCGAGGTCACCCGCAGTGGCACCGCGGTGCGCACCGCCCGTTTCATGGCCACGCGCGTGCTCGCGCTCGTCGAGCACCCCGTGCCCCGCGAGGACCCGGTCCCCGGGCCCGCCGCGCCCGTGCCCGCCCGGCCACCCGCGCCCTGATCAGCCACGGACGGCCTCCGGGACACCCCTGAGGCGGCCATGGCCGACGTCCACCCTGGGGAGTATGCGACGGATGGGACGTCATCCTCCGGGAGGCCGGAAAGGGGTCCGGAGGCATGACGACCCGGGCGGCCGCGGCCCATAGATTTGAGGTCAAGCGGCGGGCGACGTACTCGTCCCCCGAGGTCAAGCGTCCGCCGCCCAGACGTGAACAACACGGATTCGATCACCGCCGCACCCTGCGGCGGGGTCGCGCAGACGTCGTCCGTGATCGGCCTGTTGAGGCGTCACACCACGCTTCAGGCCCGGAAGAGCGGTCCGGGTCGGGGATCACCGGTCTCAACCCCGTGGGGACGGGGGTAGGGCGGACGGCAGCGGTTGCCCGGGTATCAGCCGATACCCGGGCACAGCGCTGTTTCCGGGCCGCGCCAACCCATGGACGTGTCGGTTCGCAGACGCGCCCGCCCACCACCGCGCCCGCCCACGGCCGTATCGGCCCACGACCGCATCAGCTCACGGCCGTATCGGCCCACGGCTACTTCGGCCCATGCGAAAGGGCCGGAGACACTTTCGTCTCCGGCCCTCGCCGAGTGTGGACGATACTGGGATTGAACCAGTGACCTCTTCCGTGTCAGGGAAGCGCTCTCCCGCTGAGCTAATCGTCCGGGATGGTGCCGCGCAAGATACTGCGGTGGTGCCGGTGATTCAGGTGATACCGATGGCGCGTGCGCGATACTGGGATTGAACCAGTGACCTCTTCCGTGTCAGGGAAGCGCTCTCCCGCTGAGCTAATCGCGCGGGGGTCCGGCAAGGTGCAGCAAAGGCCCCGGTCGGGGGCCAGTGGACGATACTGGGATTGAACCAGTGACCTCTTCCGTGTCAGGGAAGCGCTCTCCCGCTGAGCTAATCGTCCTTGGAGGTGGAGACGGGATTTGAACCCGTGTAGACGGCTTTGCAGGCCGTTGCCTCGCCTCTCGGCCACTCCACCAACAGCAGGGGTTCGGGTGATCCCCCACATCGAGCGGACGACGAGATTCGAACTCGCGACCCTCACCTTGGCAAGGTGATGCTCTACCAACTGAGCCACGTCCGCAGGTGCCGCCACCGTAGACTGCTCGGCGACGAGTTGAACTCTAGCGGATTCCCGGTCCAGCTCAAAAACCGGTTTCCGCAGCGTGCCGGGCCAATGACAAGCTGTTGACGGCGAAGCGGCCCGCTCCGGCCGGCCGACGACCCCTTCGGCACCTCGCCCGGCACCCCGCTCACCTGCGCGGTCCGGTCCGCCTCCGGTACTCCGCCCGACCCCCAGGAATCCCCGTGCGCGACCCCTCCGCCCTGCCCCCGATAGCCCGGTTCGGCTCGCTCGTCGCCTCCGACCTCCGCGATGTCACCGACGACGTGGCCGCGCTGGACTCCGCGGGTTTCTGGGCGGTCGCGGCCGACTTCGACGGCCGTACGGTCTGCGCCCGGTTCGGCGACGTACGTCAGCAGCCGCGGCCCGCGCCACCGCCCGGCGCCACCCCGGCCACCGTCGCCGCGGACGTCGGCTGGCGCGGCCCCGACCCGCGCGCCTGGACCTCCTCGATGGACCAGGCGGCATACGAGGACGGCGTCCGCGAGATCCGGGCCAGGATCGCGACCGGCGAGGTCTACCAGGTCAACCTCTGCCGGGTGCTGACCGCGCCCTTGCCCACCGGCCCCGGCACCCGCTCCGGCCCGGGCGCCCCTCCCGACGCTGACGCCGACATCGACGCGCTCGGCGCCGTCCTCGCACACGGCAACCCCGCCCCGTACGCCGGCACGATCCGGCTGCCCGCGCACGGCGTCGAGATCGCGACCGCGTCCCCCGAACTGTTCCTG
Source organism: Streptomyces sp. NPDC088194 (assembly GCF_040702025.1). Classification (NCBI taxonomy): domain Bacteria; kingdom Bacillati; phylum Actinomycetota; class Actinomycetes; order Kitasatosporales; family Streptomycetaceae; genus Streptomyces; species Streptomyces sp. NPDC088194. The sequence continues at coordinate 27,504 of NZ_JBFBIV010000004.1, forward strand.
CGCCGCCGCGGCTCCACCGTCGAGTCCGGCCCGATCAAGGGCACCGCCCGCACCGCCGCGGACTTCCTCACCAAGGACCACGCGGAGAACGTGATGATCGTCGACCTGGTCCGCAACGACCTCGGCCGGATCTGCGCCACCGGCACGGTCACCGTGCCGGCCCTGTGCGCGGTCGAGCCGCACCCCGGCCTGGTGCACCTGGTCTCCACCGTCCGGGGCGAGCTGCGCCCCGACGCCGGCTGGCCGCAGCTGTTCGCCGCCGTGTTCCCGCCCGGTTCGGTCACCGGCGCCCCCAAGTCCAGCGCGCTGCGGGTCATCTCCGAGCTGGAGACCGCCCCGCGCGGCCCGTACTGCGGCGCGATCGGCTGGGTCGACGCCGACCGGCGCACGGCCGAACTCGCCGTCGGTATCCGCACGTTCTGGATCGACCGGAGCCCGCCGGGCGGCCCCGTGCTGCGCTTCGGCGCCGGCGCCGGGATCACCTGGGGCTCCGACCCGCACGGCGAGTGGGAAGAGACCGCATTGAAGGCCGCACGGCTGCTGGCGGTAGCGTCGGAAGAGTACCCCGGTGAGCGCGAGGCCCCGGCGGAGCGCGAAGGGTACGCAGGGAACGAACAGGCGGCCCCGGGTTCGGGCGCCGCGCGCGGCGGTGAAAGGACAGTACGGTGAGGATCTGGGTGGACGGCGGGCTGCGCGACGCGGCCGACGCCACGGTGTCCGTGCTCGACCACGGCCTGACGGTCGGCGACGGCGTCTTCGAGACCCTCAAGGCCGAGCACGGCCGGGCCTTCGCGACCACCCGCCACCTGGACCGGCTGGCCCGCTCCGCGAGCGGCCTCGGCCTGCCCGAGCCCGACCTCGACGAGGTGGCCCGCGCCTGCGAGGCGGTGCTCGCCGCCAACCCGATGCCGCTGGGCCGGCTGCGCGTCACCTACACCGGCGGCCCCTCCCCGCTCGGCTCCGACCGCGGCGACGCGGGCGCCACCCTCGTGGTCGCCCTCGGCACCGCGAGCCCCCGCCCCGACACCACCGCCACGGTCACCGTGCCCTGGACCCGTAACGAGAAGGGCGCGCTGACCGGACTGAAGACCACCTCCTACGGGGAGAACGTGGTCGCGCTGGCCCGCGCGCACGCCGCCGGCGCCTCCGAGGCGCTGTTCGCCAACACCCAGGGGCAGTTGTGCGAGGGCACCGGCTCCAACGTGTTCGTGGTGATCGGCGGCCGGCTGCTCACCCCGCCGCTGGAGTCGGGCTGCCTGGCCGGCATCACCCGCGCGCTCGTCGCGGACTGGGCCGGCGCCGAGGAGGCCGAACTGCCGCTCGGCGCCCTCGCGGAGGCCGACGAGGTGTTCCTGACCTCCACCCTGCGCGACGTCCAGGCGGTGCACCGCGTCGACGACCGTACGCTCTCCGGCGCTCCCGGGCCGGTCACCGCCAAGGCCATGCGGGTCTTCGCCGAGCGCGCCGCCGCCGACCCCAACCCGTAGGAGCGCCCGCTGTGACCACCACCCTGCGCCCGACCCGGCCGGTGCGTACCGAGGACGACGGCACCCGCTCCGCCACCTACGCCGTGTGCGTCAACAGCCGCCCCGTCGGCGCCATCGCGATCGGCACCGACCGGCGCTACGGACCGACCGTCGGCCGGATCAACGCGCTGACGATCGACGAGCCCGACCGGCACCGCGGCCGCGGCACCGTGGCCGCGCTCGCCGCCGAGGAGGTGCTGCGGCAGTGGGGCTGCACCCGGGTGGAGACCACGGCCGGCGCCGGCATGCCCTACGCCCTGCGGATGGCCGCGTCCCTCGGCTACACCGAGCGCAACCGCGGCATGCTGCTCGCCCTGCCGGAACCGCCGCCCGGCGGCCACCACGCGCTGCCGCCCGGCACCGCCCTGCGCCCGATGCGCGAGGACGAGTACGGCGCCTGGCGCGGGGACGAACGCGACGGCTACATCGCCGCCCTCACCGCCTCGGGCGTCCCGCGCGAGCAGGCAGCGACGGAGGAGGCCGCCGGCTTCGACCGCGCCTTCCCCGACGGCCTGGCCACCCCCGGCAGCACGGTCCTCGTCCTCGAACTGGACGGCGCCCCCGCCGGCCACCTCGCCTGGATACGGCTGGCCGACCCGTCGTGGGTGGCCTCCGTCGAGGTCGCCCGGGAGCACCGCGGCCGCGGCTACGGCCGCGCCCTCATGCACGTGGCGGAGGACCTCACCCGCGACGCCGGCGCCACCTCGCTCGGGCTGAACGTCTTCGCCGCGAACACCACCGCGGTCGGCCTCTACACGTCCCTCGGCTACCTCCCGACCGACCACCACTTCAGCAAGCCCCTGCTCTGAGGGCACGAAAGCCGGCGGCGGCGAACGGCCGCCGCGAGTCTTGCCGTATACGACCGGCGTACCCGAGCGTCGTATACGAGGGGCGGATACGAAAACGGGCCCGCCACCGGGGAGTCGGTGTGGCGGGCCGAGGTGCCGGCGCGGCGGCGCACGGTGCCGGGCAGGGCCGGGCCACCGGTCAGGTCAGGTCAGGCCAGCAGGCGGTCCGCGGTCTCCTCGATCCGCTCGCGCAGCCCCTCCTGGGTCTTGGAACCGTCGAGCAGTTCGTCGCCGATCACGTACGTCGGTGTGCCGGTCACCCCGATCGCCTTGCCCTCGGCGACGTCGGCGTCCACCACCAGCAGATGCCGGCCGTCGATGAGCGCGGTGTCCACCTCGTCGGCGTCCAGGCCGAGTTCGGCCGCCGTCTCGACCAGCACCGGCTCGCCGCGGTCGGCCAGTTCCGCCGTCCGCGCGAGCACCGCCTCGGCGTACGCCTGGCCCTTCCCCTGCGCGTGCGCCTCCTCGTACGCCTGCGCCGCCGCCTGCGCGTGCTGGTGCTTGGCCAGCGGGAAGTGCCGGAACCGGATGTCGAGCGCGGCGCCGTACCGCTCGCGCAGCGCCCGCAGGTCGGCCATGGCGGTGTGGCAGTCCGGGCACTGCAGCTCGCACCAGACGTCGAGCACAACAGGGGTGGAGGTGTCGGTCATACCGCCAGTCTCCCACCGCTCCGGAGGGCCGCGCGCCGGGCGCCGCCTCCCCCTCACGACCTACCGCTCACGGAGGAGGCCACCCCGATTTGCCCCCCAGATTCCACGGAACCCGGCGCCTCGTCGTGGCCGCCGGGGGCCCGGGCGAGGCAGGATGGGGGAGACCACTCTCGCGGGGCCCGGCCGGACCCCCGGGCCGACCCGCAGCCGCAGGAGCCGCCGGATGCTGACCGACACGCTGTGCGCCGCCCTGTCCGCGGGCGGCCTGGCCATCGCGATCGTGACCGCCTACCGCCGCAGGTTCCTGGCCGCGACCAGGATCGCCGCGGTCTCGCTGCTGCCGGTCGGCCTGGCGCTGGCCGGTCTGGTCACCCTCGGCCGCAAGGTCGGCACCGCCACCGGCGACTGGGCCGTCGACCTGGTCTTCAAGCCGACGGTGTGGCTCGGCTTCGGCGTCATCGCCTGCTCCGCGGCGCTCTTCGGCATCACACGGCTGGTCTCCGGCCGCCGCCGGCGGCGCGGCGGTGGCGCCGACTCCGCCGGCGCCCCGACCGGGCCCGCGGCCGTGGCCGGCGCCCCCGGGCCCGCGGCCGAGCCGGCCCCGGCGCTCAGCGCGAGCAAGCGGCGCTCGCGCGCCTCGGCGGACAGCGGTCTGTCGGACTTCGCGGACATCGAGGAGATCTTGAAGCGGCGCGGGATCTGAGCCGACCCGGGGCCCTCCGCGCAAGTCGGTCCCGGCATCCGAGACGCAGGTAAACACCCTTGTAAAGTCCGCGTGTTGGGCGGCGCGGGATGCTGCGCTGCGCGATCATCGCGGTGTGCTGCCCACCCCCGGGGACGTCATCGCCCCTCCGCGGCCGGACCGTGCCGAACTGCCCGTTTCCGCCCTCGCCGCCCTCGTCACCCTCACCGCCGTCGGCTGCGCGCGACCGCTGCTCGCCGTCAGGCCCGTCCCCGTACTTCCCGCCCCGCCGGTGCGCGCGGCGCTGCCTCCCGCGCCGCCGCGTCCGGTACTCCCGGTGCAACCGGTTGGACCGGTTGCACCCGGCCGACCTGTCCACCCCGGTTTCCCGGTGCGGCCAGGATTGCCCGGCTCGCCCGGGGTGTCAGGGGTGTCGGGCCTGTCGGGCCTGTCCGGAGCGCCGGCCCTGCCCGCCGCTCCCGCCGTCCCCGAGAAGGCGCTCACCGGGCGTGCGGCCCGGCGCGCGGCCCTGCGCCGGGGCGAGTTCGTCGAGCCGCAGGGGTGCTTGTACGCCCTGTCGCAGCCGCCGCTGATGCTGTTCCTGTGCGTGATCGGGGGGTTGCTCGGTGTGGGCGCCGGGTGGGACCTGCTCGTTCTGTAGCCGGGCGGGTCGGGTCCGGGTCGAGTCGGGGCCGGGCCGGGGCCGAGCGGGGCCGGGGCGAGTCGGGGTCGGGCCGGGCCGCGGGCGGGGGTCGGGCGCCCGGCCGCGGGTCAGGTCCCCGCGCCGTCCGAGCCGACGGGCCGTGCCGTCCCCGCGTGCTCGGCGATGGGCCCGGCGGATTGCCCGGCGCGCTCCGTCCGCGGCCCGTGGCCGCCGTCCGGGCCCGCGTCCCCGGTTTCCTCCGCCTCGCGCCTGCGGGCCCGGTACGCGGCGACGTGCAGCCGGTTCCCGCAGGTGCGGCTGTCGCAGTAGCGGCGGGAGCGGTTGCGGGACAGGTCCACGAAGGCGCGGCGGCAGGCCGGTGCGTCGCAGCGGCGCAGCCGCTCCCGCTCGCCGGCCAGCACCAGGAAGGCGATCGCCATCCCGCAGTCCGCGGCGACGTGGGTGGCCAGGGAGGCACCCGGCGAGAAGTAGTGCATATGCCAGTCGTAGCCGTCGTGGTCGGTGAGCCGGGGGGTGGTGCCCGCCTCGGCGATCATCTCGTTGAGCACGGCGACGGCGCTGGGGTCGTCGGGGGCGGCGAACACCTGGGTGAACCGGGCACGGACCGCGTGGACGGCCCCGATGTCCTCGTGGTCGAGGCGGGCGACGTCGCTGACCTTGTGCCGCTCGACGAAGGCCCGCAGGCGGGCGACATCGCCCAGGCCCTCACGGCCCTCGATCTGCGGCGCGGAGTTGACCAGGTCCACCACGCAGTCGAGCGCGCACCTGGTGTCGTGGTTGATGAGCACGGGATTCGCTCCTGCCGGCGTGTCTGGCGGCTGAGTCCCGGTGACTCTAGCGCGGGAGCCGCCGCCGTGGGGGTCTGCTCCCACGGCGGCGGCTCCGTTGCCTGCGGCGTCGGACCGCTGGTGGTGGTCCGACGCGGCCGGTGGTCCGGGCGTCCCCCCGAGTAGGACGGCCGCGGACGGTATGGGATACGGGGATCAGCTCTCCGCGAGGATGTGCGAGAGCTCCGTATCCAGATCGAAATGGCGGTGCTCGGTGCCCGGTGGGACCGCGGCGTCCGTCCGCTTCAGGAAGGACTCCAGGGCCCGCGCCGGGGCTTCGAGCAGGGCTTCGCCCTCGGGGGAGCTGAGGGCGATGCACACGACGCCCTGACCGTGGCTGCGGGACGGCCAGACTCGGACGTCGCCGGTGCCGGTGGGGCGGTGCAGCCCCTCGGCGAGCAGGTCGCGGGCGAACACCCATTCGACCGTCTCTTCGGCTCCGGTGTGGAAGGTGGCGTGCACGGCATACGGATCGGCCGTGTCGTACCGCAAGCCCGCGGGTACAGGCAGTGAGGATTCGCTCGACACAACGAGGCGCAGGTGCAGCTCGCAGCTGACCGTGGTGTTCATAAGCGCCAGGGCCTTTCGCTCAGTGTGCGCTCGGGGATTCGCACGTCGGCGAAATCGACATGCCACCTGCGGCGACGTTGTAAACCCCTCTGAGGTGTTTGTGAGGCTTCTGGTACCTCGTCCGGCTTAGCGGGAAGACCCGGACGGAGCCGTTTCAGGACGGTTTGGCCAGTCGATCGAAGTGGCGCGGTCGCTGCGGAGAGTGACGGTCGTGGGAGTGCGCTGTCGGATGCGCCGTTCCGGGGGGTGGCGCTCGCGCGGCGCGCGGCTCCCGGGGTGGTCCGAAGCGGTCCGCCGGGTGCGGTAATGTTGTGCACGCGCCGGGGCGATTAGCTCAGCGGGAGAGCACTTCGTTCACACCGAAGGGGTCACTGGTTCGATCCCAGTATCGCCCACCCGGAAAAGGGTCCCGGGCCGTCCGTGAGACGGTCCGGGGCCTTTTGCGTTGGGCGCCCTTCGCGGCGTGCGACGCCTTTCGCAGGGCGCGGTGCTGTTCGCGACGTGCGGTGCGTTTCGGGTGCGGCGCCTTTCGCATACGGTGCCCGGCTCCCGGGGTGCCGCGTTCCCCCAACTCCGGGCGCACACTGGTGCCATGGACTGGAGCCACTACCGATTCCGTAGCTCCTGGCGGCTCGACGCGGGGCCCGACGCCGTCTACCGCGTGCTGGAACGCCCCGACCAGTACCCCGACTGGTGGCCCCAGGTCCGCGAGGTCCGGCAGACCGGCGACACCAGCGGCGTGCTGCGCTTCCGCTCCGCCCTGCCGTACGACCTCGTCGTCACCGCCCGCTCCATCCGCCACGACCCCGGGGCCCGCGTGCTCGAAGTCGCCATGACCGGGGACCTCGACGGCTGGGTGCGCTGGACCGTACGACCCGATCCCGGCGGTGCCACCCGGCTCCTCTTCGAGCAGGACGTCACGGTTCGCAAGCGCCTGATGCGGCTGCTCGCCGTGCCCTGCCGCCCGCTCTTCCGCGCCAACCACGCCGCCATGATGCGGTCCTGCCGCCGCGGCCTGCGCGCTCGCCTCTCCGCCGCCCGGCTTCCCGTTTGAACCCGCCCCGGGCCGCCCTGTATTGTTCACGTCGTCGGGGCGATTAGCTCAGCGGGAGAGCACTTCGTTCACACCGAAGGGGTCACTGGTTCGATCCCAGTATCGCCCACCAGACATGTATGACACCTCAGGGGCCGTCCGTCAGGGCGGCCCTTTCGGTTGCCCGCCGAACGCCTACCGGCCCCTGCCGGCGCCTGTTCGCACGTCCCGTCGACGGGGCCGCCGCGGACCTGGCGCGGCGCGCGAGGCAAGCGCGGCACGGAAGTTGCGGCCTGGCATCATCGTGCGGGTGAGCCGGACGAACGAGCCCCTGGACATCCCGAAGGACCGCTGGGTCTTCGGGTTGGAGGAGATCCCCGCTTTCGACAGGGGCGCCGACGAGGAGTTCCAGCGTGTCGCCTCCGCCTTCGGCACCACCGTCATCAGTGCGCCCGAAGGCACGCCTCAGGCACTGCGCTGGGCGGCGGAGGAGTTCGTCTCCCAGTGCGGGCCGGACTGGGCGGTCTCGTCGGTCCTCTTGCAGTGGCTCAGGATCGAAGCCGGCGACGAACTCCGGCTCGGGGTGGAAAGCTGCCTGCTGGAGCGGGTCTCCGACGATCGGGTCCGCCTGCACGCCCACTACAACCAGTGGGAGGAACTGGACGTCCCCATAGCGGACGTTCGGCGCATGCTCATCGACATGATGGACTTCCTCACGAAGGAGGCCCGTCACCCGCTGCCGAGCTGGCGCATCCTGCGCCTCGGGGAACGCGACCGGACGCAGCGGCGCACCGCCGAGTAGCCGTCCACCCACCGGCCCGTGACCTGGCCGACGGGGTCCACGTGGAGTTCCACCCTGCTCACAGTGCCGACGACTACGACGCTGCCGCCCACCGGGTGTTCCAAAGCGCACTGGACGCAGACATGGCGACCATGCTGCCCCATGGCGAGATCCCCCGGCTTGCCGTCGACATGCCGCCGCACCCGATACCCGGTGACGACCCCGGCCGGTGACGACCCCGGCCGGGAAGGCATTCGTATCAAGCTTCTGTCCACATTACGTGTTCGGTGACGAACGCAGCGTGGTGCGGATGCCTCCGCATGGGCGATGATATGGCCACGAAACATGCATAACCGACAAGGGAGCGCACCGTGAACAGCATTGACGAGTTACCGAGCCGGCCGCGCCCCCCGCGGCTTCTGTGGCTCGACCTGACCAGGCGCTGCCAACTCGCCTGCATCCACTGCTACAACGAGTCGGGGCCTCAGGGCGGCCATGGGACGATGAGTCGCGAGGGCTGGCTTCGTGTGCTCGACCAGGCGGCCGACTACGGGGGTGCGGAACGTCCAGTTCATCGGCGGTGAGCCGACCATGCACCCCCACTTCGCCGAGTTGGTGGACCAGGCCCTGAACATCGGCCTGCATGTCGAGGTGTACAGCAACCTCGTTCATGTTTCCCGGCGGTGCTGGGAGTTGTTCCAGCGCCAGGGCCTGACGCTCGCTACGTCGTACTACTCCGACCGAGCAACGGAGCATGACACGGTGACACGTCGCCCGTCGCACCGTCGCACCCGGGCCAACATCAGCCAGGCCGTCGGCCTTGGCATCTCCGTACGGGTCGGGATCGTCACGACTGAGGGCGACCGCGAGACCGACGCCGCGCGGCGCGACCTGGCCGGCTTGGGCGTGACGAGGATCAGCGTTGATCGCGTGCGTCCCTTCGGTCGGGGCGGCGAAGGAGAGGGCCAGGAAGAGGAGTTGTCGCACCTCTGCGGAGGATGCGGTGACGGTACGGCGGCCGTGGGCCCTGACGGCACTGTCTCGCCGTGTGTGTTCTCGGGGCACCTCGGTGTCGGCAACGTCGAGAAGACCGACCTCGCCGATATTCTCCGTGGGAGTGCCATGGCGGAGATCAGCGCGAAGATCCGGGCGGTCACGGTCGGTGGCGATCCGTGCGATCCCACGGAGACCGAGTGCACCCCGGGATTTCCGGGAAGTGAGTGCACCCCGAGGACCTGAAGGATGACGTGAACGACAGCCTTCCCGGAGCGGGTTTCTGGGCACTGCTCAACCCGCATACAGGGGACCTGGGCGACGTACGCCGAACGGCCCGGGGGTTCAGTTCGGACCTGACGGCCATTGTCGAGTGCGAAAAGGGGCCCTTCTTCGTCAAGGCCATGCGCAACCGCCCCGGCGGTCGCCGAGACTCCCTCATCCGGGAGGCGCTGGTCAATCCCTTCGTCGTCCCTCTCGCGCCTGCTCTGAAGTGGCAAGCGGAGAACGACGAATGGATCGTCCTTGGATTCGAGGCGGTCGAGGCCCGGGGGGCGAAGTTCGATGTGGACTCGCCTGACCTCCGCGCGGTCGTCGGACTGCTGGGGCGGATCGGCGAACTCCCCCTGCCCGGGGTCGCCGAGGGATGGGCGGAGACGCGATGGAATCGCTTCGCCGATGACGCGGCGGATGCGGCCCTCTTCGAGGGTGGGGCCTTGCTCTACACCGACATCAATCCGAGCAACTTCATGATCGGGGAGGGGCGGACATGGGCCGTTGACTGGTCGTGGCCCACGCGGGGCGCGGCCTTCATCGACCCCGCTTGCCTGGTGGTTCAACTCGTCGCGGCAGGGCACTCTCCGGAGGACGCGGAGGCATGGGCCGACCGGTGCCCGGCATGGGTTGACGCCGATCCGCGCGCGATCGACGCCTTCGCATCGGCGAACCTCCGTATGTACCAGAGCTTCGCGGAGCGACGGCCTGACGCCGCATGGCTCAAGGCCATGGAGACCACGGCCCGGTCGTGGGCGGCTCACCGCGGGGCTCCGGTATGACGGACGGGCCGCGCGACCGGTCGACCATCCCCTTTCGCGCGTCATGGCGCCGTTCCAGGCCGACCCGACCGAGGTGTGTCGGCGTCCAGTAGGAAGCGCTGGGTTGCGTCAACTCTGGTGCGGCGAGCCGTCGTTCGGGGTGACCGTGGTGGTCCAGCCGTGGTCGAGCAGGCGGCATGCCTGGTCGACGGCGGCGGCGGGGTCGGGGTGGGAACCGGCGAACGGGATGGTCTCCAGGGTGAAGCGGGCGTAGGCGGCGCAGAGGAGGTCGTCGTGCGGGCGGCCGGCCTGGTCGGCGAGCGCGCGGGCCAGCGCGTGTTCGTGGCGCAGCCACATCGCACGGGAGTACTCGCGCAGGGCCGGGGTCTGCTGGATGAGTTTCTGGAGGCGGGGGAAGCGGGGGTCCTGGGCGTGGCCGGTCACGACGAAGCCGACGAGGTAGGCGCGCAGGGCCTGGGGGAGGGTCTGGCCGGGCGGGCGGTCGGTGACCGCGCGGACCAGGGCTTCCTCGTTGCGGGCGTCCTCGTCGAAGACCAGGGCCTCTTTGCCGTGCGGGAAGTAGTTGAACAGGGTCGACACCGACACGTCGGCGCCCTCGGCGATCTCGCGGACGCTCACCTGCTCGTAGCCGCGCTCCAGGAACAGCCGCAGTGCCGTGTCGGCGATCGCCTGGCGGGTGGCGGCCTTCTTGCGCTCGCGCCGCCCGCCCGCTCCTGCCCGCTCGATCGTCTCCGCCATGCCCGCAAGAGTATCCGACCCGAGAGAAAATTGGAGTGGTTGTATATTTGGAGTCGTTGCAAATATTGTGGCGCCCGGTGGGCGCCCCACGGGTGCCCACGAGCCCGCGGCACAACGCCGCGGCTGTGATCCGGCGCCCGGCGAAAGGACCCCCATGGACCGCACGAACCCTGCGAACCCGCTCACCCCCGCGAAGCCCCTGCCGCCCGCCGGCGCCAGGATCAGCGTCATCGGCGCCGGACCCGGCGGCCTGACCTGCGCCCGTATCCTCCAGCGGCGCGGTATCCCGGTCACCGTGTACGACCGCGCGGCGGGCCCCGACGCGCACAACCAGGGCGGCACCCTCGACCTGCACGCCGACAACGGCCAGATCGCCCTGCGCGAGGCCGGCCTGCTGGACGGGTTCTTCGAGTTGGCCCGCCCCGAAGGGCAGGAGATGCGCCAACTGGATCTGACCGGCACCCTCGTGTCCCATCAACTCCCGGACGAGGGCGAGCTGTTCAAGCCGGAGATCGACCGCGGACAGCTCCGCGACCTGCTGCTCGGCTCCCTGGAGCCGGGAACCGTGCGCTGGGGCCGGTCCCTCGACCGGATCGGCGGGCCCGCCGAGGGGCCGCGGCGGCTCCACTTCGCCGACGGCACGACCGTCGAGACCGACCTGGTCATCGGCGCCGACGGCGCCTTCTCCCGGGTGCGCCCGGCCGTGTCCGCCGCCCGTCCCGGCTACACCGGGGTGAGCTTTCTGGAGGCGTGGTACGCGGATGTCGAGCGCCGCCACCCCGACATCGCCGAACTGGTCGGCCAGGGCGGTGCCCACGCGGCCGACGGCGACCGCGCCCTGTTCGCCCAGCGCAACAGCGGCGACCACATCCGCGTCTACGTCATCCGGCGGGCCCCGGTGGACTGGATCGCCCGCAGCGGCCTGACCGTCGCCGACACCGAGGCCGTCCGCGCCCTGCTCCTCGACGAGTACGCCCACTGGTCGCCCCGGATGCGCCGGCTGCTCACCGACAACGACGGTCCCTACGTGGACCGCCCGATCTTCGCCCTCCCCGTCCCGCACACCTGGGACCATCACCCGACGGTGACCCTGCTCGGCGACGCCGCCCACGTCATGCCGCCGCTCGGCGTCGGCGTCAACCTCGCGATGCTCGACGCCACCGAGCTCGCGCTGGCCCTGACGAACGAGCCCACCGTCGACGACGCCGTCCGCGCCTACGAGACGACGATGCTCCCGCGCTCCGCCGAGACCGCCAAGCTCCTCGAAGGCGGCGCCGAGCACCTCCTGTCCACCGAACTCCCCGACCTCGGCGACGGCGACGCCCCCCGGCGCTGAGTTCCCGTCGCGCCCCGGCCCGGGCTCTCCTCACAACCGGGCGTGGCGGGAGATGTCCTCCTCGAAGTCGGAGAGGGCCTGGGCGGTGAGGGTGGGGCGGGTGTCGGCGATCGCGGTGAGGTAGTCCTCGGTGCCGGCGGGCGTCCCGCGGCGGTCGGCGACCTCGCGCTCGAACGCGGCGTGCGAGCCCTTGCGAGCGGCGAACTCGATGTCCGCGGGCGTGAACATCTCACTCGCGGCCACCAGGCGGGACAACTCCACCGTCTCGGCGGCGGCCCCGAGATAGCGGCGCCAGATCGCCTCGCGGGCCAACGGGTCGGGCGGACCGACCGGGATCACGTAGTCGAACCGCCCGGGGCGCAGGAACGCCGGGTCCAGCGAACGTACGGAATTGGTGGCGCAGATCAGCAGGCGGTCGTCGTGGTCGCGGAAGCCCGGGATCAGCTTGAGCAGTTCGTTGGTGACTCCGTGCCCAGGGTCGGCGGCCAGCCCGGACCGTACGCCCGCGATCTCCTCGACCTCGTCGACGAAGAGGAGCACCGCCTCCAACTCGGCGAGGTCGGCGAAGGCGTCCCTGAGCGACGCGGCCAGGCCGCCGGTGTCGCCTGCGGCGAGCCGGGACGGGAACAACTCGACGAAAGGCCAGTCCAGACGGGAGGCGACGGCCCTGGCGAAGCTGGTCTTCCCGGTGCCGGGCGGACCGAAGAGGATCACCGCTTTCGGCGGCGTCACCTCGTAGCGCTCGGCGAGCGCGGGCTCGGTCAGCGGCAGCACGATCCGGCGCTCGATGGCAGCCTTCTCACGGTCCATGCCCGCGAGGGCGCTCCACAGTCCGGGAGGCTCCACCCGGCCGCCGAGTTCCGCCAGCAGCCCGGCGTCACCGGAGCCGAGGCGCTCGACCTTCTCGTAGAAGACCAGTCCGGTGCGGGCGCGGTACCCGGAGTTCTCCAGGGCCGCGGTGCCGGTGGTCCGCGGGTCGAGCAGCGCGCCGATCCTTCGCACCCCCTGGCCGCGCAGCCGCCGCTCCAGTTCGGCGATCAGGGCGCTGCCGATGCCGCGGTTGCGCCAGTTCGCGGCGAGGGCGACCAGCGTGATCCAGGCCCGCTCGCCCTGCGCCCGGGCCACCGCCATGCCGACGACCTCCTCGCCGACCACCGCGACCACGGCGGGCTCGCCCGACCTGGCCGCGGCCATCACCTCGGAGACCGGGAACACCGGGTGGGCGTCGTCCGCCTGCCGGTCCTGGTCCCAGATCTGGATCGCCCGGTCCAGGTCGTCGTCGTGGTAGTCGCGCAGTCGCCACGTCGGCATCGTCGCCACCTCGCCCGCGGGGAGTGGGGGAAACCGGGTGGTCCGGCCGGACGGACCCCGTGCCCGGCCCCTCCTCTCATTCTCCGTGCGGAGCAGGCCCACGGCGACCGGGCGCCGCCCCCGGGCCTGCGGGCTCGACTGGTCGCCGTCTGCGAGGGCGCCGGTTTTCGGACCGCGGAACGGGACGGTGGCGGCTTCGCCGGGTTCGGCGGACGCGCTGTTCGTACGACGCGACCCTCCGCGTAGGCGGCACAAGCGGGGCGCGCCGCACGGGCGCCGGCGTCGGCATCGTGCGAGCGGCGCGGCAACGGGGCAGGCGGACCCCGGCCGGCGCTCACCGCCGGCAACCCGAGGCCGCCTGAGGCCGCTCCCTGGTGCGGTCCGATGCGGTCCGGGGCCGGACGGCGCCGTCCGCACCTCCGAGACGACCATGCTCCGTCGCTCCACCGAGATGGCCAAGCTCCTCGAAGGCGGCGCCGAGCACCTGCGGTCCACCGAACCGCCCGACCTCGGCGCCGACCGCGACGCCAGGGAGCGAACGCTCCTGCTGGGCCGGAAACCGCCTCACCGCGGGCGCGGTAGGGCCCATTTCACCGGGCGCGAAGCTGCGCTGCGGCGTACACCGCGAGCGGTACGGCGCCGACGAGAGCGAAGACGGCGCGGTAGTCCAGGACCGTGATCAGCGCGGCGCCGAGCGCTTGGGTGAGCGGCTGGGGAGCGAAGAGCAGGAGGCTGACGGCGGCGGAGGCGCGGCCCTGCAGGTCGAGCGGGACCAGCCGTTGGGTCAGCGTGAGCGTGGCCACCAGGCACCAGGGCAGGGCGAAGCCGAGGACCAGCGAGCCGAGCAGGGCCAGCGGCAGCACGCCGGTGGCGCGCAGTCCCGACCCGACCGCGAAGTTGAGCACGCCGAGCAGGATGAGCCTGCGCTCGCCGACCCGGCGGATCAGCGGTCCGGCGAGCAGACCCCCTGCGATCGAGCCCGCCCCGAGCAGGGCGGAGAGCACACCAAGGAAGCCGGGGGAGCGGTGCAGCGCCGACACCAGGCTGTACTGCGCGGCGACGGCGACCCCGGACATGCCGATGGCCGTGGCCGACATGACGACGGCGGCGCGCAGTTCGCCGACGCGGGCGAGGTGGCGCAGGCCCGAGGACAGGTCGGTGCGCCAGTCGAAGGGCTTGTGCGCCGGCCGGGGTTGCCCGAACCGCACCCGCGCGGTCGCCGCGGCCGCGACGGCGAAGGTCGCCGCGTCGAGAGCGGCGACGGCTCCGCCACCGGCCAGCGCGAACAGCCCAGCACCGGCCAGCGGGGCGACCAGGCGCCCGGCCTCCTGCAACACCAACGACACGCCGTTCAGGCGCTGCCGGGTCTCCGCCGTGAAGATCCGGGCGAACAGCGCGCCCTCCGCGGGACCGGTCACCGCCATCGCGCAGCCGTAACCGAACATCGCGGCGTAGATCAGCCAGATGTCGTGTCGCGAGCGGACCAGCAGCATCGGGAGGACCACTGCCGCGGCTGCGAGGTTGACGCCGATCAGGAGCGGTCGCAGCCGGTGCCGATCGGCGATCGCCCCGCCCAACGGGCCCAGCAGCGCCGGCGCGTAGACGCACACCGACGCCAGCGCGGCGGCGCTGCTACTACCGGTGAGCGTCTTGATCCAGATGCCCGCGACCAGCGACATCGCGTTGTCTCCGAGGAAGGAGAGGCCGAGGCCGACGAGGTAGGCGACGGCGTTTCGCCGTTCGGTCGTGGACGCCGTCATGGATTGCCTCGTAAGGAAGCAGGAAACATGAGTCTGATTAACTCAATGCGGTAAATGGGTGTCAAGAGGCCTGCCGCGGGGGCTGCTGGGCCTGCTCGTCGACGGCTCTCCGGCGACCCTGCCGCGCGGAAGGGGAGCCAGCGGAAGGGGTGCGGAGGGTGGCTGGAAGGCGCATCGGCGCAGGAGGCGTACGGCGCTCAGGGCTCGGACCGGCTGCCGCCCGACCTGACGTGGCAGGCGGAGCAGGAGGAACGGATCGCCCCCGGCCCGGAAGCCGTCATGTCCGTCGAGGTCGGCAGGACCGTCGAGGTGAGGAGACGAGCAAACGTGGAAACGGGTAAGCGCCCCCGCCGCCGACCGTACGCGTCACCACCATTGACCCGAAGATCACGCGGGTCTACATTCGCTCGCGCCCGGACGAACATGTCGATGCCGCGTACGCGGAGGTGCTGACAACGATGTCGAGCGAAGACCAGCGTGAATCGGGGACGAGCCGGCGGGCGTTCGGCAAGGCCGCGGCGCTGGCGGGCGGTTCCCTCGTCCTCGGGCTCGCCGCGACACCGGCGTTCGCGAGCCCGGCGCGGCCGGACGCGGGCCGGAGCGGCTACGCGCGACGCGCGGTCGCGGCGTACGACGCGCTCCAGCGCTTCTACTACGCGCCCGACGCCAAGCTCTACGCGCCGAACCACCCCGCCCAGCCCGGCGACAACCCATACGCCTACGTCTATCCGTTCTCCGGGGTCATCACGGCCACCCTCGGCCTGCTCCGGCTCGACCGCCGCTACGCCTCGGCCGTACGGGACCGGGACGAGGCGCTGGCCGGCTACTACAACCCCTCGCCCGTGTCGGCCAACCCGCTGAGCCCGCCCGCCCCGGCCAGCCCGCCCGGCTACGCGTCCTATCTGCTGCCCCCGCTCGGCCAGGGCGGCGACCTCTTCTACGACGACAACGAGTGGCTCGGCCTCGCCGCGCTCCAGCAGTACCGGACCACCGGTGACCGGGCGGCCCTCCAACGCGCCCGGCTGATCTTCGCGTTGATCCGCTACGGCTGGGACGACGACCCCGGCCACCCCGATCCCGGCGGAACGTTCTGGACGCAGGCCACCTACAACCACGACCGCAACACCGTCTCCAACGCCCTCGGCGTGGAGATCGGCGCCCGGCTGTACCTGCTCACCGGGAACCGGGACACGCTCCGGCACTCCATCGAGATGTTCGACTGGGTCGAGGGCCACCTCAAGGCCCCCAACGGCCTGTACTGGGACCACGTCGACCTCCAGGGCACCGTGGACACCGCGCAACTGGCCTACAACCAGGGCAACATGCTCGGCGCCGCCGCGCTGCTGCACCTGGCCACCGGCGAGCGTGGCTACCTCGGACAGGCCCGGGACATCGCCGAACGGGCGCTGGAGACCTACGACTTCGCGAACAGCTTCGCCGCCGACGTCCCCGGCGCCGTGGTGCTGTTCAAGAACATGCTGCTGCTGCACTCGATCGACCCCGACGAGCGCTACCGCGGCGCGCAGCGCGCCTGTGCGGACGCCCTGTGGGGGACGGTCGACCCGTCCACCGGCCTGTTGCCGGCGCAGGCGGGGCTCGCCGTCAACACCCAGGCCGCGCTGGTGGAGATGCAGACACTGGCGGCGTGGAGCCCGCGCGACTACCACCTGCTCCTGTGAGCCCCGCGGCCGCGGGTAATTCGTACGACAGCGCGCCGCGGACCTGGCACGATGCGCGGTGCGCGCCGTACGGGCGGCGGTGGGACGAGGGGTGGGCGGTGGCCATGGGCTTCACGTTGGACGGGCCGGTGCTGGAGGGCGAGTTGGTGCGGCTGGAGCCGTTGGAGCACCGGCACGTACCGGAGCTGGCCGCGGCGGCCGAGGAGGACCGAGGGTCCTACGGCTTCACGTGGGTGCCCAGGGCCGAGGACGTCGGGCACTACGTCGACGAGCAACTCGGACGTGCCGCGTCCGGCCGGCTCGCGCCGTACGCCCAGGTGCTCAGGTCCTCCGGGCGGGCGGTCGGCGCCACTTCCTTCTGGGAGCCGCGCTTCGCGCTCACCCCCGACCGGCTCTCCGCGATAGAGGTCGGCTTCACCTGGCTGGCGAGTTCCGCGCAGGGCACCGGCGTCAACACCGAGGCGAAGTACCTGCTCTTCCGGCACGCCTTCGAGACCTGGCAGGTCGGCCGGGTCGACCTCAAGACCGATGCCCGCAACCTCCGTTCGCGCGCCGCCATCGAGTCCGTCGGCGCCACCTTCGAGGGTGTGCTCCGCAACTGGTCCCGGTCCTGGGCGCCCGGTGAGGACGGGCGGCTGCGCGACTCCGCGATCTTCTCCATCACCGCCGACGAGTGGCCCGAGCGCCGCGCGCACCTCGAACGCCGCCTCGCCGCCGCCACCGCCCGCGCTGATGCCGGAGTCCGGACCCGCAGCCGCTTGGCCGCGGCGCCGGAAGGGCGAGGCTGACCGGAGGGGCGAGGCTGACCGGAGGGGCGAGGCTGACCGGAGGGGCGAGGCTGAGGGCGCCGCAGCCCTCCTCGTGCGCGCACGCCAACACCCCTGGGCCCAAGGGACCTTGGCGGTGACCTCCTGCGTCTTGCGGTCGGGCCCGGTTGGCTGGATCTGCTCGTCACCGGTGCCGGCCGGGTTTGGCGCGGCGCCTTAACTCCATGCAGTGAACATCTTCATGACGCGACGGTCTCTCCACGTCTTCCGCTGACCATGGTGCTGGGCGGTGGCCGTCCGGCCGTGCCCGCCGGAGCGGCACGCTCCCGCGTCACTCCCGCGAGCGCCCGTTCCTCGGGGCTTCGCGTCCGTCATGGAAAAGGTGGATCGTATGACTGCTGCCGGCGGAGAACCGATCGCGTCGATCACCGACGCCACGCTCACCGACATCGCCACCAACGGTGTCTGGGACTCCGGACTCACCTTCACCCCCTCCGTCATCGACCTGGCCAATGCCCTGGTCGCCGCACTCCAGGGCAGCCCCGGGGGCGCGCTCCCACCGGAGCTGGCGGAGCTGGCGAACGCCGTCCGGCGGCGCGCCTCGATCGGCTTCCCGCGCATCGTCGCGTCGGACGGAGTCCGCCTGTCGGCCTTCTCCATCGAACTCAGCGACCCGACACCCCACCCCGTCGTGATCGTGCCCGCCGGCTGGAGCCCGTACGGCTGGCTGCCTTTCCTGTACGCCTACCTCACGCTGGCGCACCGCGGCTACCACGTGCTGGCGTACACCCCGCGAGGAATCGGCGACCCGGCGCTGCCGTCCACGTCCGAGGGCACCGTCGATGTCGCCGGTCCCAAGGACTGGGCCGACGGGTCGACGGTGATCGACTACGCGCAGGAGCACTTCAACCCGAGCAAGATCGGTCTTCTCGGCGAGTCCTACGGTTCCGGGATCAGCCAGCTCATCGCCGCGCACGACCCGGACGACCGGGTCTCCGTGGTCGTCGCGCTCAGTACCTGGGGCAATCTGGCCACCAGCCTGTACCACCACCACACCCGTCATCTCGCCGCCGCCCAGGCGCTGATCGACTTCACCGGGGGCCCGATGGAGGAGAAGTTCGACGAGGAGACCCGGCAGGTCCTCACCGACTTCCTGGGCGGCCACCACCTCGACGACGTGGTGGCCTGGGGCACGGAGCGCTCCCCGGAAGCGTATGTGCGCCTCACCAACGCGCGGGGCATCCCGACCTTCTTCTCGAACACCTGGCACGAGAGCCTCTTCCCGGCCGGCCAGGTGATCGAGACGTTCACGCAGCTCACCGTGCCGAAGCGGCTGAACATGTGGATCGGCGACCACGGCGCGCCCGAAGGTCCCGGCCTCGCCGGGCTGTTGACCGGTCTGCCGTTCCCCGGCCTGCGCGTCCCGATGCGGGAAGCCTACGACTGGCTGGACCACTACCTGCTCGACGCCGACAACGACGTGCCGACGTGGGCGGAGGTGGACAACCAGGTCATGTTCACCTACCGGACCATCCCGATCCCCGGCGGCACCCACCTGATCACCGTTCCGGCGCACCGTGAACAGCGTCCGGTGTGGGACGACGTCACCACCGGCAGCGAGATCTGGTACCTCACGGCCACGCGTGGCAACGGCGACGGCGCGCTGGCCGAGGAGCCGACCGACGGATGGGCCCGGGACTTCACCGCCGGCGAGCTGACCTCCGCCACCGCTATGGGCGCCATCCTGCAGACCGGGCAGCAGGAGTGGTTCGGCAACCCCAAGATCTACGACCCGGCGAAGTTCGAACGGCCGCAGCTGCTGGTCTGGGCGACCGAGCCGCTCGCCGGCCAGGACGGTGCGGCCCGGCGCATCCGGGGCACCGCGGCCGTGCGGTTCACCGTACGCAGCACCTCGGACGCCACCACCCTGGTGGCCTACCTGTTCGACGCCGCCCCGGACGGCACGGCCCGGATCATCACCCACGAGCCGTACACCGTCAGCGACCTGACCCCCAACCTGGACCGCTCGGTCAGCTGGCAGCTCCAGCCCGCCGTCTACGACCTGCCGGACCGCCACCGGCTCGTCCTGGTCGTCAACAGCCGCGACAAGCTGTACTCCTTCGCCGGTGAGGACGGCAGCACCACCACCACCATCAGCTCGCCGAAGGGAGAGGAAGCCAGCCTGGAACTCCCGCTCGGCTGAGCCATGTGACGCGCGCGACCGGGTCGGCACGGTGGGCGGGTGACGCGGTGACGCCTCACCCGCCCACCACCGTCCTTGGCGGTCCCAGGGACGAGGCCGACTCCTTTGCCTCGTAGGGCGGTTCCGTCGATGCGGCTGCGGGCTAGGGCTGCGCCGGGGCCAGGCCGTCCGCGACCAGGCCGGCCAGGACCGCTTCGCCGAGGGCGTGGACCGCGGACTGCGGGCGGACCATGACCGTGAACTCGCGGATGAGGCCGGCCGGATCGAGGTGGATCAGGTCGATGCCGTTGATCTCGCGTCCGTTGACGGTGGCGCGGAAGAGCAGTACCGCGGCGGGGGTCTCGGCGCCGTCGGCGAGGGTCTGGGCGGCGCCGTCGAGCCGGCCGACGTAGCGGAAGTCCTCGAAGGTGCGCAGCAGGACGTTGAACAGGCCGAGCACCAGGGGCCGGCCCTCGAAGGGGCGGAACTTCACCGGGCTGTAGACGCGGATGTCCTCCGTGAACAGCCCCTCCATCGCGCCGAGGTCACGCTCCTCGACGGCGGTGCGGAAACGGTCCACGGCGGTTTCGGTCGCGGTCATGACGGCAGCGCTCCCCTCCGGATACTCAACGATTTGAGTACTCAGTTTCTTGAGTATGATGATGCACGGATGCGGGCCCGGGGACAACCCTCCGACCGGCCAGGGACGACCCTGGCGACCCCGCTCCGCGACCGGGGAGGAGGCCGACCGGATGGCGCTGCGCCACGCCGTGCTCGCGGCGCTGCTCGACGAGGAGCTGAGCGGATACCAGCTCGCGAAGGCGTTCGACCTGGGCGTGGCCAACTTCTGGCAGGCCGCCCCGCAGCAGCTCTACGCGGAACTGCCCAAGCTGGAGCGGGCCGGCCTGGTCACCGGCCGCAAGGTGGTGCAGGAGGGCCGCCCCGACAAGCGCGTCTACGAGGTCACCGACCTCGGTCTCGCCGAGCTGGAACGCTTCGCCGCCACCACCGGCAAGCCGTCCCTGATCCGCGACGACCTCATGGTCAAGGTGCAGGCCGCCGACCACGTCGACACCGATGTGCTCACCGCCCGCCTCGCCGAGCGGATCGCCTTCGCGCAGGCCCGGATCGAGCTGTTCGACGGGCTGCTGCGGCGGATGCGCGGCGACGCCACCGAGGAGGAGTACCTGCGGCACGGCGCCCGGATCGGCCCCTACCTCACCTGCCTGCGCGGTCTCGCCTTCGAGCGCGGCAACCGCGAGTGGTACGAGCGCACCGCCGAGGTCCTGCGCGCGCGGCAGGCGGCCCGCGGGTAGCGGCCCGCGCACGGCGCACGGCTCCCGGCTCCACGCGCGGTTCCCGACCCCGCGCACGCTTCCCGGCCCCCCGCACAGCTCCCACACCCCGCGGCTTCGCGATCGCCCGCCCCGGCTCGGTACGATTCAGCGCAGCGGCGGAAGACGACCCGCCCGCGCTCGTGAGCCTCAAGTCGCTCGTAAGCCTCAAGTCAGGAGCAGACCGGTGTCAGACCTCCGTGTGATCATCAAACGCGATTCCGCCGAACCGGAAGCGCGGGTGGTCACGACGGGCACGACCGCGGCGGATCTGTTCGAGGGCGAGCGGGCCGTGGTCGCCGCCCGCGTCGGCGGCGCGCTCAAGGACCTCGCCTACCCGGTCGCCGACGGCGACGAGGTCGAGGCCGTGGAGATCACCAGCCCCGACGGGCTGAACATCCTGCGGCACTCCACCGCCCACGTGATGGCCCAGGCGGTGCAGGACCTCTTCCCGCTGGCCAAGCTCGGCATCGGCCCGCCGATCAAGGACGGCTTCTACTACGACTTCGACGTCCCGCAGCCCTTCACCCCCGATGACCTCAAGGCCATCGAGAAGCGGATGCAGGAGATCCAGAAGCGCGGCCAGCGCTTCTCCCGTCGCGCGATCACCGACGACGCCGCCCGCGAGGAGCTGGCCGACGAGCCGTACAAGCTGGAGCTGATCGGCCTCAAGGGCTCCGCGGCGAACTCCGAGGACGGCGCGGACGTCGAGGTGGGCGGCGGCGAGCTGACCATCTACGACAACCTCGACGCGAAGACCGGCGAGCTGTGCTGGAAGGACCTGTGCCGCGGCCCGCACCTGCCCACCACCCGCGCCATCCCGGCCTTCAAACTGATGCGCAACGCCGCCGCGTACTGGCGCGGCAGCGAGAAGAACCCGCAGCTCCAGCGGATCTACGGCACCGCGTGGCCCACCAAGGACGAGCTCAAGGCCCACCTGGACTTCCTCGCCGAGGCCGAGAAGCGCGACCACCGCAAGCTCGGCGCCGAACTCGACCTCTTCTCCTTCCCCGACGAGCTGGGCTCGGGCCTCGCCGTCTTCCACCCCAAGGGCGGGGTGATCCGCAAGGAGATGGAGGAGTACTCCCGCAGGCGCCACGAGGAGGCGGGGTACGAGTTCGTCAACACCCCGCACATCACCAAGGCGAAGCTCTACGAGACCTCCGGCCACCTGCCGCACTACGCCGAGGGCATGTTCCCCCCCATGGAGTTCGAGGGGCAGGACTACTACCTCAAGGCCATGAACTGCCCGATGCACAACCTGATCTTCGACGCCCGCGGCCGCTCCTACCGCGAACTCCCCTTGAGGTTGTTCGAGTTCGGCACGGTGTACCGGTACGAGAAGTCGGGCGTCGTGCACGGCCTGACCCGGGCCCGCGGCTTCACCCAGGACGACTCGCACATCTACTGCACGAAGGAGCAGGTGCCCGACGAGCTGGACTCCCTGCTCACCTTCGTGCTGAACCTGCTGCGGGACTACGGCCTCAGCGACTTCTACCTGGAGCTGTCCACCCGTGGCGAGGGCGACAAGTTCATCGGCGAGGACCACGAATGGGCCGAGGCCACCGAGCAGTTGCGGCAGGCCGCCGAGAAGCAGGGCCTGGAACTGGTGATGGACCCGGGCGGCGCCGCCTTCTACGGCCCGAAGATCTCGGTCCAGGCGCGTGACGCGATCGGCCGGACCTGGCAGATGTCCACGATCCAGGTCGACTTCCAGCAGCCGGCCCGCTTCAAGCTGGAGTACACCGCGGCCGACGGCACCCGGCAGCAGCCGGTGATGATCCACCGGGCGCTCTTCGGCTCCATCGAGCGCTTCTTCGCGGTGCTGCTGGAGCACTACGCGGGCGCCTTCCCGGCCTGGCTCGCCCCCGTGCAGGCGGTCGGCATCCCGGTCGGCGACGCCCACGTGCCCTACCTCCAGGAGTTCGCGGAGGAGGCCAAGCGCAAGGGCCTGCGGGTCGAGGTCGACTCCTCCTCGGACCGGATGCAGAAGAAGATCAGGACCTGGCAGCGGCAGAAGCCGCCGTTCATGATCATCGTCGGCGACGACGACATGTCGCACGGCACGGTGTCCTTCCGCTACCGCGACGGCTCGCAGGAGAACAACATCCCGCGCGACGAGGCGCTGGCGAAGCTCGTGGACGTGGTGGAGCGCCGCGTGCAGGTCTGAGCCGCGGGTCCCCGCGCACGCGAGAAGCCCCCGTTCCGCCGTACCTCAGCGGAGCGGGGGCTTCTCGCCCTCGCGGGCGAAGACCTGGAAGAGCCACGACGAGAACGCGCCGGTCACCGCGCCCAGCAGCGCCATGCCGCACACCATCAGCCCGACCGCGATGGTGCGGCCGGCCGGCGTGACCGGGGTGGTGTCGCCGTAGCCGACCGTGGTGATCGTGGAGCACATCCACCACACCGAGTCGCCGAAGGTGCGGATCGTCGCGCCCGGCGCGTCCCGCTCCACCTGGTAGACCGCCAGCGCGGCCGCGAAACCGAGCAGCACCGCGGAGAGCCCGGCGTACGCGATCACCCGCCCGTACAGGCTCAGCCGCGGCTCGTCCCGGCGCCGCTGGACCGCCTGGTACATGCTGACGAAGCGCAGCGGGCGCAGCAGCGGCAGCACCAGCACGACCGTGTCGAGCGGGTGGTGGCGCACGTGCGCGAGGAGCGAGCGCCGCGGGCCCAGCCGCCACCGCACCAGGTAGTCGACGAGGAACACCGCCCAGGCGCCGTACACCACCGCCAGGCACGCGTCGTGCCCGGCGGCGGGCATCCCGCGGGCCAGCACGTGCACGGCGTACGCGGTCAGGAAGAGCAGCGACACGGCGAACAGGGGCCGTTCGCTGCGGGTCTTCCACCGGGCGAGGCGGGGGTCGTCGGCCATCCGGCCAGGATCGCGGGCCCCGGTCGGCGACGGCCCCGGCGACACGCGGGACGGGGGGTTGGCCATATGCTGATCGGCATGACGAGTGAGCCGGAGCAGCGGGGTGGGGCGGGGGGTCCGGACGCGTTCCAGCGGCTGTGGACCCCGCACCGGATGGCGTACATCCAGGGCGAGAACAAGCCGACCGGGCCCGGTGCGGGTGACGGGTGTCCCTTCTGCGCGATCCCGTCGAAGTCCGACGAGGACGGGCTGGTCATCGCGCGCGGCGAGCGGGCGTACGCCGTGCTCAACCTGTACCCGTACAACAGCGGGCACCTCATGCTCGTGCCCTACCGGCACGTCGCGGACTACACGGACCTCGACGACGGCGAGACGGCGGAGGTCGCGCTGCTCACGAAGCAGGCGATGACCGCGCTGCGGGCCGCGTCCGGGGCGCAGGGGTTCAACATCGGGATGAACCAGGGGGATGTGGCCGGGGCCGGGATCGCGGCGCACCTGCACCAGCACGTGGTGCCCCGCTGGGGCGGGGACGTCAACTTCATGCCGGTGGTCGGCAATACGAAGGTGCTGCCGCAGCTTCTGGCCGACACCCGCAAGCTGCTCGCGGACGCCTGGCCGAGCTGACCCTCCGGGGTGGGGGGTTCCGTCGGTCGGGGGACCGCCTGCCGGCGGTGGGTTGCGCGCGCGGCTCTCCCCCCAGAGCTTCGCCTGGGGGCCGCACGCGCCCCTGAGTACGTGCGGCTCCCTCCGCGAAGGGAGCCGCACACGACCCGGGGCACCGCCCTACGCGTCGTAGGCGTCGGCCTTCTTGGGCTCGACGCCCTGGACCATGCCGCCGAGCGCCATGGAGCGGCTGGTGAACTGGGTGATGTCGACGCCGTTCTCGTCCATCACCTGGATCGCGGCCGCGTGCACCGCGCGGAGGACGGGGGTGGCGGCGCGGAGCGCGTCGTCGGCCATGAAGCGGTGCTGCCAGGGCTTGTCGGCCCAGGTGTGGCGCAGGCCGAAGGGCTCGGGGAGCTTGAGGGAGCCGCCGAGGTGGTCGAGGATCGACGGGAACCGGGTCAGCGGCGCGCGGGCGGTGAGGCGGACCACCTCGGACGGATTGACGACCGGCAGCGAGACGGTCCTGGTCTCCCAGAACTTCACGGACTTGCTGACCGTCTTCGTCGGCGCGGACGGCTTGGAGGTGAACAGGCCCTTGATCGGTCCGAGCGCGTATCCGGTGACCTCGACGCGCAGGGTCTGCGCGAGGACGGTCACGGTGACCATGAGGGTGATCACGAGGTTGCCGTCCCACAGCACGAACTGGATGCCCAGGTAGTGCCGGTTGCCCTTGCCGAACTGCTGGGTGTTGCAGATCCGCTGGATCTCGAAGTCCTTGACGGTGTACGCCTCGACCTCGGTCCCGGTGGGGCGGGAGATGCTGCCGGCGCTCTCGCTGATGGGGGCCACCACCCAGTGCCGTATCGACGGCTTGGGGAAGCCGCCGGTGTGCAGGGGGCCGCGCTCCAGCATCCGCAGCCGGTCGTGGATCGCCCGGATCACATCCCAGCTGCGGAACGGGTTGATCTCCTTCATGTCCTCGCGCGGCACCAGCTCCTCGGCCATCTGCCAGCTGCCCCAGCGGCTGCCCATGCCGAGTATCCCGCGCGGGCCCGCGTAGAAGACGACGTTGCTGCTCTGCTCGGCGGCGAGCTTCGCCAGGCTCTGCCGGAGGCTTTCGGCGCGTAGCTGGTTGGGGTTGCGCGGCACCGCCTCGGGGATCTTCGCGCCGACCCCGGAGCCGCCGGCCAGTTCGCCCCACCGGTCGCGCAGGTCCTTGGCGGTGCGCTCGCAGATCCGGCGGGCGAGGAACCAGCCGATCACCGGCACGATCATCACCACGCGGAAGTACAGCGCCCAGAACCCGCTGAACGGCGGCCGGATCGCCAGCAGGACCGCCAGCACGGCCGCGACCGCGAGCACCGCCCCGCCCAGCACGCCCGCCTTGTTGCCCTTCTCCCTCAGGCCGGTCAGCGAGCGGCGCAGCTGGAACGCGCCGAGCCACAGCAAGGTGCCCGGCAGGAACAGCAGCCCGCACACCCCCATCACGACGCTCAGCCGGTTGTCGCGCTCCTGCCTGATCCGGGTGGCCGCCAGGCAGTGCTCGACGACGGTCTGCGGCTCGATGCCGAAGGACTGCACGAGTTCGCCGCGGGCCGCGCCCAGCATCCGGACCTGCACCGCCCGCGCGAACGCCTCACCGAGGTTGGGCTCGAACAGCGACAGCCGGGGCGGCGTCACCTTGGCACCGTCACTGATGCCGATCAGGTCCTCCATCGTGGAGTCCCGGTACGCCGCCGAGGCGAGCGCCTGTGTCGCGGCCGTCTCGCCGTCGGTACCCAGGAGCGGGACCTGCGCTCCCGGGCTGAAGTCGAACCCGTCTGTCACCGCAGCCCCCACTCGCCATCCGACCGCACCCTGAAAGGCAGGCTCCGACCAGCCCATTCCCCGCACAGGGCCGCATCACACGTTCGGAGCACTTTCCACATTACCGGCGCGGCGTCACCTGGCGCGCGCCGTCTGCTGTTCCGCCTCTTCCAAGTAATGCATTTTCGCGGCGAGTTGCGCCGGCATCGGCTCGTGACGGGCGTAGTGGCGGCTGAACCGGCCGGTGCCGTGCGACAGGGAGCGCAGGTCGATGGCGTACCGGCCGATCTCGATCTCGGGCACCTCGGCCCGCACCATCGAGCGGCCCTCGCCCGCCGGTTCGGAGCCCAGGACGCGGCCGCGCCGGCTGGACAGGTCGCTCATCACCGGGCCGACGTAGGCGTCCGGCACCAACACCCCGACCTCGTCCACGGGTTCGAGCAGGTGGATCGGGCACTCGGCGGCGGCCTCCCGCAGCGCCAGCGCGCCCGCGGTCTGGAAGGCGGCGTCGGAGGAGTCCACCGAGTGCGCCTTGCCGTCGGAGAGCGTGACCCGGATGTCGACCACCGGGAAGCCGAGCGCGACCCCGCGGGCGGCCTGGGCGCGGATGCCCTTCTCCACCGACGGGATGAACTGGCGCGGCACCGCCCCGCCGATCACCTTGTCGACGAACTCGATGCCCGAGCCCACCGGCAGCGGCTCCACCTCGATCTCGCAGATCGCGAACTGCCCGTGCCCGCCGGACTGTTTGACGTGCCGGCCGCGGGCGGTCGCGGGCTGCCCGAACGTCTCGCGCAGCGGCACCTTGTGCGCGACCGCGTCGACCTGCACCCCGTAGCGGCTGCGCAGCCGCTCCAGTGCCACGTCGGCGTGCGCCTCGCCCATGCACCACAGCACCACCTGGTGGGTGTCGGGGTTCTGCTCCAGCCGCATGGTGGGGTCCTCGGCGACCAGCCGGGCCAGTCCCTGGGAGAGCTTGTCCTCGTCGGCGTTGCTGTGCGCCTCGATCGCGATCGGCAGCAGCGGGTCGGGCATCCGCCACGGCGCCATCAGCAGCGGGTGGTCCTGGTCGGAGAGGGTGTCACCGGTCTCGGCGCGGGTCAGTTTCGCCACGCACACCAGGTCGCCGGCGGACGCGGACGGCACCGGGCGCTGCTGCTTGCCGAACGGCGACGACAGCGCGCCGACCCGCTCGTCCACGTCGTGGTCCTCGTGCCCGCGGTCCTCCATGCCGTGCCCGGACACGTGCACCGTCTCGTCGGGCCGCAGCGTGCCGGAGAAGACCCGTACCAGGCTGAGCCGGCCGACGTAGGGGTCGGAGGTGGTCTTGACCACCTCGGCGGCCAGCGGGCCGTCCGGGTCGCAGGTCAGCGGCGGGCGGGGGCGGCCGTCGGGGTCGGTGACCGGCGGGGCGGCGCGCTCCAGCGGGGTGGGGAAGCCGCCGGTGACCAGTTCGAGGAGTTCCACGGTGCCCAGGCCCTGGCGGGAGCCCTCGGCGGCGGGGGCGGCGGCCAGCACCGGGTGGAAGGTGCCGCGGGCCACGGCCCGCTCCAGGTCGGTGACGAGGGTCCCGACGTCGATCGACTCGCCGCCGAGGTAGCGGTCCATCAGCGTCTCGTCCTCGCTCTCGGCGATGATCCCCTCGATCAGCCGGTTGCGGGCCTCGGCGAGCCGCGGGGCCAGCTCGGCGTCGGGGTCGGCCTCCACCCGCTCACCGGTGGAGTAGTCGTAGACCCGGCCGGTGAGCAGCCCGACCAGGCCGGTGACCGGGGCGTGGCCGTCGGGTCCCGCCGGGCCGTGCACCGGCAGGTACAGCGGCAGCACCGCGTCCGGGTCGTCGCCGCCGAGCTCGCTCGCGCACTGCGCGGCGGTCTCCTCGAAGCCGGCCCGCGCGGACTCCAGGTGCGTGACCACCACGGCCCGCGGCATGCCGACCGCGGCGCACTCGTCCCACACCATCCGGGTCGCGCCGCCGATGCCCTCGCCGTCCTGCGCGGCCGAGACGACGAAGAGGGCCGCGTCCGCTGCTCGCAGACCGGCCCTCAACTCCCCGACGAAATCGGCGTATCCGGGGGTGTCCAGCACGTTGACCCGGACTCCGCCCCATTCCACCGGCACCAGGGACAACTGCACCGAGCGCTGCTGGCGCTGCTCGATCTCGTCGTGGTCCGACAGCGAACCGCCGTCCTCCACCCGTCCGGCCCGGCCCACCGCCCCGGTGGCCTGCGCCAGCGCCTCCACCAGCGTGGTCTTGCCCGCGCCGCTGTGGCCGACCAGCACCACGTTGCGCACCGCCTCGGGGCGACTCCCGGCGGGAGCCGCCGCGGATACGCCTCCGGCGGCCCCTGGAACCGCGTCCTTCCTACCGCCACCACTCATGCTTCCCGCCTCCCGGGGGTCACTCCGCGGGTGCGTACAGGTTCCCTTCGACGGTACGCCCAAATCGGGC
This sequence comes from Streptomyces sp. NPDC088194, assembly GCF_040702025.1. Lineage (NCBI taxonomy): Bacteria > Bacillati > Actinomycetota > Actinomycetes > Kitasatosporales > Streptomycetaceae > Streptomyces > Streptomyces sp. NPDC088194. The sequence goes on from NZ_JBFBIV010000004.1 coordinate 55,976, forward strand.
GCCGGGACCCTTGAGGGGTGCCGCGGGTACTCCCGGGCAAGCACGGACGGAGCCGCGCACCACCAGGAGCGCGTGGGGGCACCCCCAGGCGAAGCTCCGGGGGAGAACCGCGCGAGAACCACCCACCGGCAGGTGGTCCCCGAGCCGGCGGAACACACCACCCTGGAGGGTCAGGGGCACCCACATCCGGGTCTGACTACGATGGGGCATCCGGCGGCCGCACCGGCCGCCGTGTTCGGCCGCTTCGTACATCCCTGCTCCGAACTCCACCGACCTGTCGGGAAGGCCATGCTGAACAAGTACGCGCGTGCGTTTTTCACGCGTGTTCTCACGCCGTTCGCCGGATTCCTCCTGCGCAAGGGGGTGTCACCGGACACGGTGACCCTGATCGGCACCGCGGGTGTCGTCGCCGGCGCACTGGCCTTCTACCCCCGGGGCGAGTTCTTCTGGGGCACCGTCGTCATCACCTTGTTCGTCTTCTCGGACCTGGTCGACGGCAACATGGCCCGGCAGGCCGGCCGCTCCAGCCGCTGGGGCGCGTTCCTGGACTCCACCCTCGACCGCGTCGCCGACGGCGCCGTCTTCGGCGGCCTCGCGCTCTGGTACGCCGGCGGCGGTGACAACCTCGTGCTGTGCGCGGTCACCATCTTCTGCCTCGCCAGCGGGCAGGTGGTCTCGTACACCAAGGCGCGCGGCGAGGCGATCGGCCTCAAGGTTGCGGTCAACGGCCTGGTCGAGCGCTCCGAGCGGCTGGTCATCACGCTGGTGCTGTGCGGCCTCGCCGGCTTCCACCGCACCTTCGGCGTCCCCGGCATCCAGTGGCTGCTGCCGATCGCCCTGTGGGTGGTCGCCGTCGGCAGCCTCATCACGCTGATCCAGCGGGTCGTCACGGTGCGCCGGGAAGCCGCCGAGGCCGAGGCCGCCGAGCAGGCGGTCGGCCAGGGGAGCGGCGTGTGAAGGAACGCCTCACCGACGGCCTGTACGGGCTCGGTTGGAGCGCGGTGAAGACGCTGCCGGAACCGGCGGCCAGGGCGCTCGGCCGGACCATCGCCGACGCCGCCTGGCGGCAGCGCGGCAAGGGCGTCCAGCGGCTGGAGGCGAACCTTTCGCGCGTGGTGCCCGGCGCGGGGCCCGACCGGTTGCGCGAGCTGTCCCGGCAGGGCATGCGCTCCTACCTGCGGTACTGGATGGAGTCCTTCCGGCTGCCGGCCTGGAGCAAGGACCGCATCCGCGGCGGCTTCGCCCCGCAGGACGTGCACTGGCTCACCGACGGGCTCGCCGCGGGCCGCGGGGTCATCCTCGCGCTGCCGCACATGGGCAACTACGACCTGGCCGGGGCGTGGGTCACCACCAAGCTGGAGACGCCGTTCGCGACCGTCGCCGAGCGGCTGAAGCCGGAGACCCTCTACGACCGGTTCGTCGCCTACCGCGAGAGCCTCGGCATGGAGGTCCTGCCGCACACCGGCGGCGCCGCCTTCGGCACCCTCGCGCGGCGGCTGCGCGCGGGCGGCCTGGTCTGCCTGGTCGCGGACCGCGACCTGTCCAGGAGCGGCGTCGAGGTCGACTTCTTCGGCGAGAAGACCCGGATGCCGGCGGGTCCGGCGATGCTCGCCCAGCAGACCGGCGCGCTGCTGCTGCCGGTCACCCTCTGGTACGACGACTCGCCCGTCATGCAGGGCATGGTGCACCCCCCGGTCGAGGTCCCGGCCGAGGGCGACCGCGCGAGCCGCACGGCGGTGATGACGCAGGTGCTGGCGAACGTGTACGAGGCCGGGATCGCCGAGCACCCGCAGGACTGGCACATGCTGCAACGGCTCTGGCTGAGCGACCTGCCGCAGCGGGCGCCGGCCGACGCGGGGCAACCCGCGGGGCCGGGGGAGGCGTCCCCCTCGGCGGAGGCGCCGGAATCCGCCGGCGCGCCGGCGCGGGCCGACCTACCCGCGTCGAGTGACGAGCCGGCGGCGACGGACGTAGCCGCGTCGGGTGACGCACCTGCTTCGAGTGGCGAGTCCGCTTCGACCGACGCACCTGCTTCGGGTGGCGAGTCCGTTGCGGCGGACGTAGCCGCTTCGACCGACCTACCCGCGTCGGTTGGCGAGCCCGCTTCGACCGACGCATCCGCTTCGACCGACGCACCCGCGTCGAGTGACGTCTCCGCGCCGGACGACGGGGCGCGGTCCGCCGCATCCACCGCGCCCACCGAATCCACCGCGCCCACCGAGCGCCCCGGGACGGAGAGAACTTGAGGATCGGGATCGTCTGCCCGTACTCCTGGGACGTCCCCGGCGGCGTCCAGTACCACATCCGCGATCTGGCCGAGCATCTGATCGCCCTCGGCCACCACGTGTCCGTGCTGGCCCCGGCCGACGACGAGACGCCGCTGCCGCCGTACGCGGTCTCCGCCGGCCGCGCGGTGCCCGTGCCGTACAACGGCTCCGTGGCACGGCTGAACTTCGGCTTCCTGTCGGCCGCGCGGGTGCGCCGCTGGCTGCACGACGGCGGGTTCGACGTCATCCACATCCACGAACCGACCTCCCCGTCGCTCGGGTTGCTCGCCTGCTGGGCGGCCCGCGGCCCGATCGTGGCGACCTTCCACACCTCCAACCCCCGCTCGCGCGCCATGATCGCGGCCTACCCGATCCTCCAGCCCGCGCTGGAGAAGATCAGCGCGCGGATCGCGGTCAGCGAGTACGCCCGGCGCACCCTGGTCGAACACCTCGGCGGCGACGCGGTCGTCATCCCCAACGGCGTGGACGTCGGGTTCTTCGCGCGCGCGCAGCCGCGGCCCGAGTGGCAGGGCGACACGATCGGGTTCATCGGGCGCATCGACGAGCCCCGCAAGGGGCTGCCGGTCCTGATGCGGGCGCTGCCCGGCATCCTCCGGGAGCGGCCCGGTGCCCGGCTGCTCGTCGCCGGGCGCGGCGACCAGCGGGAGGCACTGGAACCGCTCCCGGCCGAACTCCACGACCGGGTCGAGTTCCTGGGGATGGTCAGCGACGAGGACAAGGCGCGGCTGCTGCGCAGCGTCGACCTCTACGTCGCGCCCAACCTCGGCGGGGAGAGTTTCGGGATCATCCTGGTGGAGGCGATGTCCGCGGGGGCGGTCGTGCTCGCCGCCGACCTCGACGCGTTCGCGCAGGTGCTGGCGCAGGGCAGCGCGGGGGAGTTGTTCCCCAACGGGGACGCCGACGCGCTCGCGGCGGCCGCCGTGCGGATGCTCGGGGACGCGGAGGGCCGCGAGCGGCTCCGTACCCGCGCGTCCGCGCATGTACGGCGCTTCGACTGGGCCGTGGTCGCCGCGGAGATCTTGTCGGTCTACGAGACGGTCACCGTGGGTGCGGAAGCGGTTCGGCCGGCGCCCTGACCCTCCGGGGTGGTGCGTTCTGCCGGTTCAGGGACCACCTGTCGGTGGTGGGCCGGTCGCGCGGTTCTCCCCCCAGATCCTCGCCTGGGTGGAGGTGCCCCCGGCGGAGCCAAGGGGAGGGCCCCCTCACGCTCCCCTTGATGTGCCCGGGCCCTCGGGGCAAGCACGCGGCGAGCCGCACGTACGCATCAGGGGCGCGGGGAACTGCGCTTCCCCAGAGCTTCCCCAGAGCTTCGCCTGGGAGATAGCCCGGCCACCCACCGGGCGCGAGGTCCCGGAACCGACGGAACCGACCACCCCGGGGGAATAGGGTGCCGCGGTGACCACCCTGATTTGCGTCGTAGCCGCACTGATCGTGCTCGGGCTGTACCTGAGCTGGACCGCGGGCCGCCTGGACCGCCTCCACGCGCGGATCGACGCGGCGCGCGCCGCGCTGGACGCGCAACTGCTGCGCCGCGCCTCGGTCGCGCAGGAGCTGGCGACCTCGGGCGTACTGGACCCGGCCGCGTCCATCGTGCTGTACGAGGCCGCGCACGCGGCCCGGCAGGCCGAGCCGGACCAACGCGAGGTGGCCGAGAGCGAGTTGAGCCAGGCGCTGCGCGTGGTGTTCGCCGAGCCCGACGCGGTCGCGGAGATCGGGGCGGCGCCCGGCGGGACGGAGGCGGTCGGCGAGCTGACCCGGGCGGTGCGCCGGGTGCCGATGGCCCGGCGGTTCCACAACGACGCGGTGCGCGCCGCGCGGGCGGTCCGCCGGCACCGGGTGGTGCGCTGGCTGCGACTGGCCGGCCACGCCCCGTTCCCGCTCGCCTTCGAGATGGACGACGAGCCGCCGGCGGTGCTGACCGCCGAGGGGGGCGCCACCACCTCGTAGGCGTGTCGGGGGAGCCACCTGCGCCGAATTGGCCCTTTCCGGTGGTCCGGGCGCCGCCGGACGATGGAGCCAATGACATCCGTCGCCAGGAGTGAGGTCACTGTGTCCACCGCTTCCCCGTCCGCTTCCCCGTCCCCCGAGACCGGCACCGCCCGCGTCAAGCGCGGCATGGCCGAGCAGCTCAAGGGCGGCGTGATCATGGACGTCGTCACCCCCGAGCAGGCGAAGATCGCCGAGGACGCCGGCGCCGTCGCCGTGATGGCGCTGGAGCGGGTGCCCGCCGACATCCGCAAGGACGGCGGCGTGGCCCGCATGTCGGACCCGGACATGATCGACGGCATCATCGGCGCCGTGTCCATCCCGGTGATGGCCAAGTCCCGGATCGGGCACTTCGTCGAGGCCCAGGTGCTCCAGGCGCTCGGCGTGGACTACATCGACGAGTCCGAGGTGCTGACCCCGGCCGACGAGGTCAACCACTCCGACAAGTGGGCCTTCACCACCCCGTTCGTGTGCGGTGCCACCAACCTGGGCGAGGCGCTGCGGCGGATCGCCGAGGGCGCCGCGATGATCCGCTCCAAGGGCGAGGCCGGCACCGGCAACGTGGTCGAGGCGGTCCGCCACCTGCGGCAGATCAAGGGCGAGATCTCCCGGCTGCGCGGCCTGGACAACAACGAGCTGTTCGCCGCCGCCAAGGAACTGCGCGCCCCGTACGAGCTGGTCCGCGAGGTCGCCGAGCTCGGCAAGCTGCCGGTGGTGCTCTTCTCCGCCGGCGGTGTGGCCACCCCCGCCGACGCCGCGCTGATGCGCCAGCTCGGTGCCGAGGGCGTCTTCGTCGGCTCGGGCATCTTCAAGTCCGGCGACCCCGCCAAGCGCGCCGCGGCCATCGTCCGCGCCACCACTTTCTTCGACGACCCGAAGGTCATCGCGGACGCCTCCCGCAACCTCGGCGAGGCCATGGTCGGCATCAACATCGACACCCTGCCGGAGTCCGAGCACTACGCGAACCGCGGCTGGTAAGGCGACGATGACGAGTTCTCCCACCATCGGCGTCCTGGCCCTTCAGGGCGACGTCCGGGAGCACCTGGCAGCCCTGGCCGCGGCGGACGCCGCGGCCACGGCCGTCCGGCGCCCCGAGGAACTGGCCGCTCTGGACGGGCTGGTGATACCCGGCGGCGAGTCCACCACCATCTCCAAGCTCGCCGCGCTGTTCGGGCTGACCGGGCCGCTGCGGGCCGCGATCCGTGCCGGGCTGCCGGTCTACGGCACCTGCGCCGGCCTGATCATGCTCGCCGACAAGATCCTCGACCCGCGCTCGGGGCAGGAGACGTTCGGCGGTATCGACATGATCGTGCGCCGCAACGCCTTCGGCCGGCAGAACGAGTCCTTCGAGGCGTTCGTCGACGTGCGGGGTGTGCCCGGCGGCCCGGTCGAGGGTGTCTTCATCCGCGCGCCGTGGGTGGAGTCGGTCGGCGCGAACACCGAGGTACTCGCCGAGTACGACGGCCACATCGTCGCCGTACGGCAGGGAAACGTGCTGGCCACGTCGTTCCACCCGGAGCTGACCGGTGACCACCGGGTGCATGAACTCTTCGTGTCCGCCGTGCGCGCGGGGAGCTGACCGTATCCCGGTAGGATCGAGCGCGCGACGAAGAACACGCGACGAAGAACAGCACTGGTGACGCGAAGGAGACTGTCGGATGTCCGGCCACTCTAAATGGGCTACGACGAAGCACAAGAAGGCCGTGATCGATGCCAAGCGCGGCAAGCTCTTCGCGAAGCTGATCAAGAACATCGAGGTCGCGGCGCGCACTGGCGGCGCTGACCCGGACGGCAACCCGACCCTCTTCGACGCCATCCAGAAGGCCAAGAAGAGCTCGGTCCCGAACAAGAACATCGACAGCGCGGTGAAGCGCGGCGCGGGCCTGGAGGCCGGCGGCGCGGACTACCAGACGATCATGTACGAGGGCTACGGGCCGAACGGCGTCGCCGTCCTCATCGAGTGCCTGACCGACAACCGCAACCGCGCCGCCTCCGACGTGCGCGTGGCGATGACCCGCAACGGCGGCTCGATGGCCGACCCGGGCTCGGTGTCGTACCTGTTCAACCGCAAGGGCGTGGTGATCGTCCCCAAGGGCGAGCTGGGCGAGGACGACGTCCTGGGCGCGGTCCTGGACGCCGGCGCCGAGGAGGTCAACGACCTCGGCGAGTCCTACGAGGTGATCAGCGAGGCCACCGACCTGGTGCCGGTGCGCAAGGCCCTCCAGGAGGCCGGTATCGACTACGACTCCGCCGACGCCAACTTCCTGCCCACCATGCAGGTCGAGTTGGACGAGGACGGGGCCCGCAGGATCTTCAAGCTGATCGACGCGCTGGAGGACAGCGACGACGTGCAGAACGTCTTCGCCAACTTCGACGTCTCCGACGAGGTCATGGAGAAGGTCGACGCCTGAGCCGCCGCTGACGGACGGTCAGGAGGGGCCGACGGGACACACCCCGTCGGCCCCTCCGCTGTTTGTCGGTGCCAACCGATAACCTGCACGAACAGGTTGGCGAGCGGCGCCGACGGCGGTGGACGCGCGCGGGAAGGGGGCGGCATGCGGGTGCTCGGCGTGGACCCGGGGCTGACCCGGTGCGGTGTCGGCGTGGTCGACGGCGTGCCCGGCCGGGCACTGACGATGGCCGGCGTCGGGGTGATCCGCACGCCCGCCGACGCGGACATCGGCCACCGGCTGGTGCTGATCGAGCGGGGCCTGGAAGCGTGGCTGGACGAGCACCGCCCCGAGGCCGTGGCCGTCGAGCGCGTCTTCAGCCAGCACAACGTCCGCACCGTGATGGGCACCGCCCAGGCCAGTGCGGTCGCCATCCTGTGCGCGTCCCGGCGCGGCCTGCCGGTGCACTTGCACACTCCCAGCGAGGTCAAGGCGGCCGTCACCGGCAGCGGCCGGGCAGGGAAGGACCAGGTCGGCGCCATGGTGACCAGGCTGCTGCGGCTGGACGCCCCGCCCAAGCCCGCCGACGCCGCCGACGCGCTGGCGCTGGCCATCTGCCACATCTGGCGTTCCCCGGCCACCAACCGCCTCCAGCAGGCCGTCGCCGGCAACCGCCTCCAGCAGGCGGCCGCCGCCCAGCGCGCCGCCGCCACCCACCGCGGCACCGCCCGCCGCACCCCCGACCGGCCGCCCGTACCCACTCAGGAGCCCACCCCGTGATCGCCTTCGTCAGCGGCCCGGTGGCCGCGCTCGCCCCGGACACCGCGGTCATCGAGGTCGGCGGGATCGGCATGGCCGTGCAGTGCGCACCCGGCACCCTGGCCGCCCTGCGGCTGGGCGAGCCCGCCCGGCTGGCCACCTCCCTGGTGGTCCGGGAGGACTCCCTCACCCTCTACGGCTTCGCCGACGACGACGAGCGGCAGGTCTTCGAGCTGCTCCAGACCGTCAGCGGGGTCGGCCCGCGGCTGGCCCAGACGATGCTCGCCGTGCACGCCCCCGACGCCCTGCGCGCCGCTGTCGCGGCCGGCGACGAGAAAGCCCTCACCGCGGTGCCCGGGATCGGCAAGAAGGGCGCCCAGCGGCTGCTGCTGGAGCTGAAGGACCGGCTGGGGGCGCCGCTGGGCACCGGCACCGCAGCCGGCCGCGGTGCCGGTGCCGCGGTGCCGCCGTCCTGGTCCGAGCAGCTGCTGGCCGCGCTCGTCGGGCTCGGCTACGCGCCGCGCGAGGCGGAGGAGGCGGTCGCGGCGGTCACCCCGCAGGCCGAGGCCGCCGCCGAGCCCCATGTCGGCACCCTGCTGCGCGCGGCCCTGCAGACCCTCAACCGCGCCCGCTGACGCCGTACCGCCGCCGCGTCAGCCGATCCCGTCCGCGCACCCCGTACCCTCCGCACCAGCCCGCACCGCCGACCGGTTCCCCGTCCACCCGGAGCCGTTCACCGAAAGCCGTTCATCCGAACCATCCGCCCGACCGTGTCCGACCTCCGCCCGCCCGACCCGAGAGACCTGCCATGAACTGGGACGACGCCCCCGCCGATACGCCCGACCGGCTGGTCGGGTCGGCCGCCGACCGTGAGGACCAGGCGGTCGAGGCGGCGCTGCGGCCCAAGGAGCTGGACGAGTTCATCGGGCAGGAGCGGGTGCGCCAGCAGCTCGACCTGGTGCTCAAGGCCGCCCGCCAGCGGGGCGCCACCGCCGACCACGTCCTGCTCTCGGGGGCCCCCGGGCTCGGCAAGACCACCCTGTCGATGATCATCGCGGCCGAGATGTCCGCGCCGATCCGGATCACCTCGGGCCCGGCCATCCAGCACGCCGGCGACCTCGCCGCGATCCTCTCCTCGCTCACCGAGGGTGAGGTGCTCTTCCTCGACGAGATCCACCGGATGTCCCGGCCGGCCGAGGAGATGCTCTACATGGCGATGGAGGACTTCCGGGTCGACGTGATCGTCGGCAAGGGCCCGGGCGCGACCGCGATCCCGCTGGAGCTGCCGCCCTTCACCCTGGTCGGCGCCACCACCAGGGCCGGACTGCTGCCGCCACCGCTGCGCGACCGGTTCGGTTTCACCGGTCACATGGAGTTCTACGCCCCCGCCGAGCTGGAGCGGGTGATCCACCGCTCGGCCGGGTTGCTGGACGTGAGGATCGACACCGACGGCGCCGCCGAGATCGCCGGCCGCTCCCGCGGCACCCCGCGGATCGCCAACCGGCTGCTGCGCCGGGTGCGGGACTACGCCCAGGTGCGGGCCGACGGCGCGGTCGACCGCGAGATCGCCGCCCAGGCCCTGGAGGTCTACGAAGTCGACGCCCGCGGCCTGGACCGGCTGGACCGGGCGGTCCTGCACGCGCTGCTGAAGCTCTTCGGGGGCGGCCCGGTCGGCCTGTCCACGCTCGCCGTCGCGGTGGGGGAGGAGCGGGAGACCGTCGAGGAGGTCGCGGAGCCGTTCCTGGTGCGGGAAGGGCTGCTCGCAAGGACCCCCAGGGGCCGGGTGGCGACCCCCGCGGCCTGGTCCCACCTGGGCCTCGTACCGCCCCAGCAGGGCGGTGGGACGAGTCAGGGCGGAACCGGACAGACCGGCCTGTTCGGAACCTGACCTCGGTTAGACTCTTCCGATTAGGAACCCCCATGCAATGCTGGGCGTTGTTCCATCGGCGAGCCAGCGCTTAGACTCCGCCGACGCCCTTCCTCTGGATCGGCACCCACATCCCGAAATCCAGGCCATCCCCCACGTTGGCCGTGCGAAGGAATGTCCACACCGTGAGCATCGGAATTCTCCTCCCCCTGATCCTGATCGTCGGCGTCATGTTCATGATGACCCGGTCGCAGAAGACCAAGCAGCGCCAGGCGTTGGAGATGCGCAACAAGATGGAGCCCGGCACCGGCGTGCGCACCATCGGTGGCATGTACGCCGTGGTGAAGGAGGTGAACGACGAGACCGTCCTCCTGGAGATCACGGACGGTGTTCACGCCCACTTCACCAAGTCCGCCATCGGCACGGTGCTCTCCGAGGAGGAGTTCAACCGGATCGTGCACGGCATCGAGCCCGAGGAGCCCGCCGGGCTCGACGGGGAGGCCGAGGACGGCGCCGACGCGGCCGCGGGGGACGCCGCATCGGCCGATGGTGTGACGGACGCGGACAAGGCGGCCGACGGCGACGAGGAGCCCATCAGCCTCGACAAGTCCGACGCGGACGCGGAGCAGGACGGCTCCGCCGCCAAGGACGACGCCGCCAAGGAGCAGAACGGCTCCGCCTCCAAGTAAGCGTCCGGCTTCATCCACTCGTGGCCACCCCTGGGCACGCATGCCCGGGGGCGGTAGGACAGGGAGAGACAACAAGGTGGCAGCAGCCAAGAAGGGCCGCAGGTCCTCGGGGAGCCAGGGATACCCCGGGCGCGCTCTGGCCGTGATCCTCGTCGCTCTGGTGGCGCTGACCGGAGGGATCTTCCTCTCCGGCCACAAGACCCCGCGGCTCGGCATCGACCTCGCCGGCGGCGTGGAGATCACGCTGACCGCCAAGCCCGACCAGGGCAAGGCCGTCTCCAAGGCGAACATGAACACCGCGGTCAACATCATCAACAACCGCGTCAACGGCCTGGGCGTCTCCGAGGCGGAGGTGCAGACCCAGGGGAGCGACAACATCATCGTCGACATCCCCAAGAGCACCAACGCCGACCAGGCCGAGCAGCAGGTGGGCACCACCGCTCAGCTCTACTTCCGGCCGGTCCTCGCCGACGGCGCCGGCGCCCCCACGCCGACGACGACGCCGACTCCCTCCGGCAGCGCCACCCCGAAGTCGTCCGGCTCCGCCACCCCGAAGTCGAGCACGACGCCGTCGAGCTCGTCGAAGTCCACCGCGAGCCCGTCGTCCACCAGCAGCCAGGGCCGCGCGGTCACCGACGCCCTGAAGTCGAGCACGGACAAGGCCCCCACCCCGAAGCCGACCGCGACGACGCCGAGCACCGCCTCGCCGGACCCGACCGACACCAGCGGCGCGACCAGCGACCCGACGTCAGGCGTGCCGGCCGCTCTCCAGGCCAAGTACGCGGCCATCGACTGCACGAAGGCGGCCGAGCGGGCCAAGGCGGCCGAGGGCACCAAGGGCACCGACCCGGTCGTCGCCTGCGGCCAGGAGGGCAAGCAGTGGGTGAAGTACCTGCTCGGCCCCTCCGAGATCGACGGCAAGCACGTCACCAGCGCCAACGCCAACTTCGACACCCAGGGCGGCAACGGCTGGGTGGTGAACCTGAGCTTCGACAGCAAGGGCTCCTCGCAGTTCACCTCCGTCACCAAGACGCTGTCCGCGCAGCAGTCGCCGAACAACCAGTTCGCCATCGACCTCGACGGCAACGTGGTGTCGGCCCCCTCGGTCTCCACGACCCTGTCCGGCGGCACCGCCCAGATCTCCGGTGACTTCACCCAGCAGTCCGCCACCGACCTGGCGAACGTGCTGAAGTACGGCTCGCTGCCGCTGGCCTTCAACATCTCCGACAAGACCACCGTCTCGGCCGCGCTCGGCGGCGAGCAGCTGCACGGCGGCATGATCGCCGGTGCCGTCGGCCTCGCGCTCGTGGTGCTCTACCTGCTGGCGTACTACCGCGGCCTCAGCTTCGTCGCCGTGCTCAGCCTGCTGGTCTCCGCCGGGCTCACCTACACGATCATGTGCCTGCTGGGTGAGGCGGTCGGATTCGCGCTGAACCTGCCGGCGGTCTGCGGCGCCATCGTCGCCATCGGTATCACCGCGGACTCGTTCATCGTCTTCTTCGAGAGAATCCGGGACGAGCTACGCGACGGCAGGTCGCTGCAACCGGCGGTGGCCCGCGGCTGGCCGCGCGCCCGGCGCACCATCCTGGTGTCGGACTTCGTGTCCTTCCTCGCCGCGGCCGTGCTGTACGTCGTGTCGGTCGGCAAGGTCCGGGGCTTCGCGTTCACCCTCGGCCTGACCACCCTGCTCGACGTCGCCGTGGTGTTCCTCTTCACCAAGCCGCTGATGACGATCCTCGCCCGCAAGGCCTTCTACGCCAAGGGCCACAAGTGGTCCGGCCTCAACGCGGAGAGCCTGGGCGTCACTCCGCCGCTGCGCCGTATCCGCCGCCAGTCCTCCGAGACGAAGGAAGCCTGATGTCCAAGCTCGGCACCCTCGGTCACCGGTTGCACCGCGGTGAGGTCAGCTACGACTTCGTCGGCAAGCGGAAGATCTGGTACACGGTCTCCATCATCGTCACGATCGTCGCGATCGTCGGCCTGGTGGTGAACGGCCTGAAGGAGAGCATCGACTTCTCCGGCGGCGCGGTCTTCAACACCCCGAAGACGTCCATGTCCGTCTCCGACGTGCAGAGCAAGATCTCCGGGGACACCGACGGCCGCGACGCCACCGTGCAGAAGCTCGGCAACGGCAGCATGCGCATCCAGGTCGCCGGACTCTCCACGGACGAGTCGAAGAAGGTCCAGCAGGAGATCGCCAAGGACCTCGACCTCCCGTCGTCGAAGATCGACGCGGAGATCGTCGGCCCGAGCTGGGGCAAGGAGATCACCCACAAGGCAGTCGAAGGTCTGATCATCTTCCTGGTGCTGGTGGTCATCTACCTCGCCATCGCCTTCGAGTGGCGGATGGCCGTGGCCGCGCTCGTCGCCCTGCTGCACGACCTCACCATCACCGTCGGCGTCTACGCGATCGTCGGCTTCGAGGTCTCGCCCGGTACGGTGATCGGCCTGCTGACCATCCTCGGTTACTCGCTCTACGACACGGTCGTGGTGTTCGACGGGCTGAAGGAAGCCAGCAAGGACATCACCAAGAAGAACACCGCCACCTACAGCGAGGTCGCCAACCGCAGCCTCAACAGCACCCTGGTCCGGTCGATCAACACCACCGTGGTGGCGCTGCTCCCGGTCGCCGCGCTGCTGTTCATCGGTGGCGGCATCCTCGGCGCCGGCATGCTCAACGACATCGCGCTCGCGCTGTTCGTCGGCCTCACCGCCGGTGCGTACTCCTCGATCTTCATCGCCACCCCGATCGTGGCGGAGCTGAAGGAGCACGAGCCGCAGATGAAGTCGCTGCGCAAGCGGGTGCTCGCCAAGCGGGCCTCCGAGGCGGCGAAGGCGAAGGCCAGGCTCGCCGCCGGCGAGTCCCCGGCCGACCCCGACGACAGCGACGACCGGCCCGAGGACGACGAGGACGGCGCCGCACCCGCGGTCGTCGGCCCCGGCGCCCAGCGCACCGGCGGCAGTGACTCCGCCTCCCGCCCGACCCGCAACCAGCCCTCCAACCGGGGCACCCGCGGCCGCAACCGCCCCTCCGGCAAGCGCCGCTGATCCGCCGCCCGCCGCCGCCCGGAAGCACCTCACCGGGCGGCGGCGGGCGTTTTCACGTCCTCGTACCGCCCGGCGCCCGGACGGCGGGCCCGCGCGCTCCTCGTACCGGACCCCGTACCGAAAGAAGCACCATGACCACGACGGAAGCCGCCTCCTCCGAGCTGCGGGACCTGCTGCTGTCCCGGATTCGCGACGTGCCGGACTATCCGCAGCCCGGGGTGATGTTCAAGGACATCACGCCGCTGCTCGCCGACCCGGTGGCGTTCAACGCCCTCGTGGACGCGCTCGCCGGGCTGTGCAGCCGGCACGCGGCCACCAAGGTCGTCGGCCTGGAGGCCAGAGGCTTCATCCTGGCCGCGCCCGCCGCCGCCCGCGCCCGGCTCGGCTTCGTACCGGTCCGCAAGGCGGGCAAGCTGCCCGGCCCGACCCTCGCGCAGGGCTACGCGCTGGAGTACGGCACCGCCGAGATCGAGGTGCACGCCGACGCCTTCGGGCCCGGCGACCGGGTGATCGTGATCGACGACGTGCTCGCCACCGGTGGCACCGCCGAGGCCGCGCTCGACCTGATCGGCCGCACCGGCGCGAGCGTCGTCGGCCTGGCGGTGCTGCTGGAGCTGGCCGTGCTCGGTGGCCGGGAGCGGCTCGCCCCGGCCCTGAAGGGCGTGCCGCTCGACGCGCTCGTGGTGGTCTGAGCCCGTAACGGGGCCGCTGGGGCCGCTGGGGCGCCGAGCGGCGGGCCGGGCCACCCTGGCGGCCCCAGGGGGCGTACACCGGCGCGTAGCGGTGTACGCCCGCGCTCCGCGCGTTCCGGGGCCCGCGGAGCGCGGCCGGGGCCGCCTTGCCCCTGGCGGGCCGCCCGCCGGGCGCCGCCGCTCGTTACCATGGGACTTCCACCGCGTGAGGAGTGCCGTTGCCAGACCAGGCCCAGCCGCTCAACGCCGCTGACGGGACCGCCCAGGGGACGGGTCCGGCCGACGGCGGGGAGGGCACGCCCGCGCCTGTCACGCCGGCGCCCGCGTCCTCGTCCGCCTCCTCGTCCGCGGGCACACCTCCGTCCGCGCCCCGGTCCGCGCCCGCGCCCGCCACGGCGGAGACGGCGCAGCCGGAGAGCGACGGGGAGCGTGACGGGGAGCGTGACGGCGCCACTCTCGCGCCCAAGTCCGCCCCGGCCGCCATCCGGCCGGTCCGCACCCCCGGCAGCGTCGCGCCGACCCGCCCCGGCCCGTCCTCCAGCCGGGTCCGCGCCCGGCTCGCCCGGCTCGGCGTGCAGCGCTCCAGCGCGTACAACCCGGTGCTCGAACCGCTGCTGCGGGTCGTGCGGGGCAACGACCCCAAGGGCGACAGCGCGCAGTTGCGGCAGATCGAGGCCGCCTACCAGGTCGCCGAGCGCTGGCACCGCGGCCAGAAGCGCAAGAGCGGCGACCCGTACATCACCCACCCGCTGGCGGTCACCACCATCCTCGCCGAGCTGGGCATGGACCCCGCCACCTTGATGGCCGGGCTGCTGCACGACACCGTCGAGGACACCGAGTACGGCCTGGAGCAGCTGCGCCGCGACTTCGGCGACCGGGTCGCCCTGCTCGTCGACGGCGTCACCAAGCTGGACAAGGTCAAGTTCGGCGAGGCCGCGCAGGCCGAGACGGTCCGCAAGATGGTCGTCGCGATGGCCAAGGACCCCCGGGTCCTGGTCATCAAGCTCGCCGACCGGCTGCACAACATGCGCACCATGCGCTACCTGAAGCGGGAGAAGCAGGAGAAGAAGGCCCGCGAGACGCTGGAGATCTACGCCCCGCTCGCCCACCGGCTGGGCATGAACACCATCAAGTGGGAGCTGGAGGACCTCGCCTTCGCGATCCTCTACCCGAAGATGTACGACGAGATCGTCCGCCTCGTCGCCGAGCGCGCCCCCAAGCGCGACGAGTACCTCGCCGTGGTCACCGACCAGGTCCAGCAGGACCTGCGCGCGGCCCGGATCAAGGCCACCGTCACCGGCCGCCCGAAGCACTACTACAGCGTCTACCAGAAGATGATCGTCCGCGGCCGGGACTTCGCGGAGATCTACGACCTGGTCGGCATCCGGGTGCTGGTCGACACCGTCCGGGACTGCTACGCGGCACTCGGCACCATTCACGCGCGATGGAACCCGGTCCCCGGCCGGTTCAAGGACTACATCGCGATGCCGAAGTTCAACATGTACCAGTCGCTGCACACCACCGTGATCGGCCCCAGCGGCAAGCCCGTCGAGCTGCAGATCCGCACCTTCGACATGCACCGCCGCGCCGAGTACGGCATCGCCGCGCACTGGAAGTACAAGCAGGAGGCGGTGGCCGGCGCCTCCAAGGTGCGTACCGACAGCCCGCGTTCGGACAAGAAGGACGACGCGGTCAACGACATGGCGTGGCTGCGCCAGTTGCTCGACTGGCAGAAGGAGACCGAGGACCCGGGCGAGTTCCTGGAGTCGCTGCGGTTCGACCTGTCGCAGAGCGAGGTCTTCGTCTTCACCCCCAAGGGTGACGTGATAGCGCTGCCGGCCGGCGCCACCCCGGTCGACTTCGCCTACGCGGTGCACACCGAGGTCGGCCACCGCACCATCGGTGCCCGCGTCAACGGGCGGCTGGTGCCGCTGGAGTCCACCCTCGACAACGGCGACACCGTGGAGGTGTTCACCTCCAAGGCGTCCGGCGCCGGGCCGTCCCAGGACTGGCTGGGCTTCGTCAAGTCGCCCCGGGCCCGCAACAAGATCCGCGCCTGGTTCTCCAAGGAGCGCCGCGAGGAGGCGGTCGAGCAGGGCAAGGAAGCCATCGCCCGCGCGATGCGCAAGCAGAACCTGCCGATCCAGCGGGTGCTCACCGGCGACTCGCTGGTCACCCTCGCCCACGAGATGCGCTACCCCGACATCTCCGCGCTGTACGCGGCGATCGGCGAGGGGCACATCACCGCGCAGTCCGTGGTGCAGAAGCTGGTCGACGCGCTCGGCGGGGAGGACGGCGCCACCGAGGACATCGCCGAGATCACCACGCCCACCCAGGGCCGTACCAAGCGGCGGAAGAACGCCGACCCGGGCGTCATCGTCAAGGGCGAGAGCGATGTGTGGGTGAAGCTCTCCCGCTGCTGCACCCCGGTGCCGGGCGATCCGATCATCGGCTTCGTCACCCGGGGCAACGGCGTCTCGGTGCACCGGGCCGACTGCGTCAACGTCGACTCGCTCTCCCAGCAGCCCGAGCGGATCATCGACGTCGAGTGGGCGCCCACCCAGTCCTCGGTCTTCCTGGTCGCCATCCAGGTCGAGGCGCTGGACCGGGCCCGGCTGCTCTCCGACGTCACACGCGTGCTGTCCGACCAGCACGTCAACATCCTGTCGGCGGCGGTGCAGACGTCGCGCGACCGGGTGGCGATCTCCCGGTTCACCTTCGAGATGGGCGACCCGAAGCACCTCGGCCACGTCCTGAAGGCCGTCCGCGGTGTCGAGGGCGTCTACGACGTCTACCGGGTGACCTCCGGCCGGCAGCGGTAGCCCCGCCCGGCGGCATAGGATCGTCCTCATCGTGCGTCGAGCGCGAGGGGGCGCTGCCCGTCGAGGTGGTGGAGACCGTCGCGGTGAGCATCTGCAGGGGCCTCGAAGCGGTCCACGAGGCAGGTGTGGTGCACCGCGACGTCAAACCGTCGAATGTGATGGTCACCCGGTCCGGCCGGGTCGTACTCCATGACTTCGGGCTGTCCCGGGTCCTCGACAACACCCCGCTCACCGGGGTCGGCGACGTCGTGGGCACCCCGCGGCACCTGCCGCCGGAGACCATGCGCGGCGCCTCGCCCCGGCCCACCGCCGACCTGTACGGGCTGGGCACCTGCATGTACACGATGCTCACCGGGCGGGAGCCGTTCACCGACGAGGAAGAGGTCGCGGGCATCGTCTTCCAGGTCGTGGACGTCGGGGTGTGGGGACGATCTACCAGCTGCTGGACGTGCGGCTGCGAGCCAAGAACCGCCCGCGTCCGCAGCGCCACCAGGAGAACAACACCGGCCGGCTGCCGCTGGTCCGCAACCGCGCCGCCGCGACCGAACCCGTCCCCGCAGGACCGGTGCTGCGCGAGGAGGTGCGGGCGGCCATGCTCGCCGCCGGGCTCAACCTCGCCCGCCTGCTGCGGTCCGTGGGCCGCAGCAGGGACGCGCTGCCGGTGCTGCGGCTCGCGTTGCAGGAAGGCGCGCCCGGCACCGGGGCGAACAACTTCGCCGTCCAGCTCGAACTGGCGGAACTGCTCGCCGACACCGGCCGGAGCCGGGAGGCCGTCGAGGTGCTGGAGCAGGCGTTCATGGAGACCCACAAGTCGTTCGGGCCCGAGGCGGTCCAGGTCTGCCGGCGCCTCGCCGACCTGCTCCAGGAGTCCGGCAACCACATCCAGGCATGCGAGGTGCTCAAGCACGCCCTGGACCTGACCGAACTCGGCCCCGGCGAACGCGGGCGGTAGCCCGCCGGCCGGCCGCGGCAGGCGGCAACGGGACCGCGCGGGCTGCCTGGCTGCGGATGTGCCCGGACCTCGCGGTTCGCGGACGGTCGCTCGCGCGGTTCCCCGCGCCCCTTGCTGCTTGCGGCTCACCCCTGTCGCGGGAGGAGCCGCACCAGCAGAGGCGCGGGGAACCGGCGGGCGGGGGTCAGCCCCCGAACGGGCGGGGTCAGCCCCCGAACTCGCCCATGCCCTTCAGGGCCGCGTCCAGGAGGGCCTGGCGGCCGTCGAGCTCGGCTTGGAGCTTGTCGGCCTTCGCGGAGTTCCCCGCGGCGCGCGCCGTGTCGATCTGGCCGCGCAACTTCTCCACTGCGGCCTGGAGTTGGCCGGTCAGGCCGGCGGCACGAGCCCGGACCTCCGGGTTGGTGCGCCGCCACTCGGCTTCCTCCGAGTCCTGCAGCGCCCGCTCCACGGTGTGCATGCGCCCCTCGATCCGCGGCCGGGCGTCGCGCGGCACATGGCCGATCGCCTCCCACCGCTCGTTGATCGAACGGAACGCCGCCCGCGCGGACTTGAGATCGGTCACCGGCAGCAGCTTCTCCGCCTCGGTGACCAGCTCCTCCTTGCGGGCGAGGTTGTCCCGCTGCTCGCTGTCCCGCTCGGCGAACACCTCGGAACGGGCGGCGAAGAAGACGTCCTGCGCACCGCGGAACCGGTTCCACAGGTCGTCCTCGGCCTCGCGCTGGGCGCGGCCGGCCGCCTTCCACTCCGTCATCAACTCGCGGTAGCGGGCCGCGGTGGGCCCCCAGTCCGTCGAACCGGACAGCGACTGCGCCTCGGTGACCAGCTTCTCCTTGGTCCGCCGGGCCTCCTCACGCTGCGCGTCCAGCGACGCGAAGTGCGCCTTGCGCCGCTTGGAGAAGACCGAACGGGCGTGGCTGAAGCGGTGCCACAACTCGTCGTCGGCCTTGCGGTCCAGTCGGGGCAGGCCCTTCCAGGTGTCCACCAGAGCCCGCAGCCGCTCACCCGCGGTGCGCCACTGCTCGCTCTCGGCCAACTCCTCGGCCTCGGCGACCAGTTTCTCCTTGGCGGTCTTCGCCTCCTCGCTCTGCTTCGCCCGGACCGCCCTGCGCTCCTCGCGCCGGGTGTCCACCAGCGCCACCAGCGCGTCCAGCCGGGTGCCCAGCGCCGCCAGGTCGCCGACCGCATGCGCCTCGGTCACCGCGGTACGCAGGTGCTCGATCGCGGCCAGCGCCTCCTTGGGCGCCAGATCGGTGGTCCGCACCCGCCGTTCGAGGAGGCCGATCTCCACGACGAGCCCCTCGTACTTGCGCTCGTAGTAGGCGAGCGCCTCGTCAGGGGAGCCCGCCTGCCACGAACCGACCTCCTTCTCACCGTCGGCCGTACGCACGTACACGGTCCCCGTCTCATCGACGCGGCCCCACGGGTCGCTGCTCACAGCGCCTCCCTCATGTGATGCCCACTTACGTCACCGCCGGCGGGCATCGTCCACAGTGTCTCTCCGGCCGGGCCGCACGCCCTGACCGGTCCCAACGCCAACATAGGCGACCAGCGCCCCGGCTGTCCGCATCCGATGCGCGCCCAATCGCGAATTCGGATACCGATCAGGACTCGGTCCGATCATGGTCAGGTAGCGGTCGCGGCCCGGCCGGGGGTCAGGACTTCTCCACCGTCGCCTTGTTGATCACCACGGTCGCGTTCGGCGCGCCGTCGCCCTGGCCGGTGCTCTCGCCGTCGGCGGCGATCTTGTCGAGCACCTTCAGGCCGGCCTTGGAGATCGTGCCGAACGGGGTGTACTGCGGGGGCAGCGGGCTGTCCTTGTAGACCAGGAAGAACTGGCTGCCGCCGGTGTGCGCCTGGCCGGTGTTGGCCATCGCGACGGTGCCCGCCGGGTAGGTGACCGAACCGGAGCTCGCGTCGGCCTTGCCGAACGCCTTCAGGTTCTCGTCGGGGATGGTGTACCCCGGACCGCCGGAGCCCTGGCCGGTCGGGTCGCCGCACTGGAGGACGTAGATCCCGGTGGTGGTCAGCCGGTGGCAGACGGTGTGGTCGAAGAAGCCCTGGTCGGCCAGGAACTTGAACGAGTTGACGGTGTGCGGGGCCTTGGCCGTCTCCAGCGCCATCGAGATGTCGCCGCAGGTGGTCTGGAGGTCGAAGGTGTAGGCGGCGGACTTGTCGATGGACATCGCCGGCTCCTTCTTCCACTGCTTGGTGCCGGGCTTGCCCGCCGCGGCCTTCTTGCAGGGGTCCGGTCCCTTGGGCGCCGCGGAGGTGGTCGGCGCCGCGGACGGGGTCGGGCTGGTCGCGGCCGCGTCGTCCTTCTTCTTGCTGCTGCCGTCGAACGCGCCTGCCGCGTAAGCCCCGCCGAGCGAGGCGACCACCACGGCGACCACCACGGCGATCACCGAGTTGCGCACCCGCGTCTTGCGCTGTGCGCTCACCCGGCGCTGCTGCTGGCGCGCGAACTTGTCCCGGGCGAGCTGCCGCCGCCGCTGATCTCTGGTGGTCACTTCGCCGTCTCCGTCGTCTGAGTGTCGGTTGTCCGCCAGGTGCCGCGCACCGACGCTTTGCGTTGTATGTTTCCTGTGCGCCGGCTGTATCCGAGGAGACACAGCCGGTGCCGAAGCTGCCGTATGCGAATGTACGTGCCGCAGATCTTCGCGTCACGCCACACCTGCCGTCCAGTCCGCGCACCGCCCGACAACTGGTTCGCAGCCGCGCCCCGCTCGCCGGTAGGCTCAAGGCAGCCGACCGCGGACGACAGAAGGACGAACGTGCTCATTGCCGGGTTCCCCGCCGGGGCGTGGGGCACGAACTGCTACGTGGTCGCGCCCGCCGCCGGCGAAGAGTGCGTGATCATCGACCCGGGCGTCGACGCGACCCAGGGTGTCGAGGACGTCCTCGCCAAGCACCGGCTCAAGCCCGTGGCCGTCATCCTCAGCCACGGCCACGTCGACCACGTCGCCTCGGTGCTGCCGGTCTGCGGCGCGCACGACGTGCCCGCCTGGCTGCACCCCGCCGACCGCTACATGCTCAGCGAACCGGAGAAGGCGATCGGCATGGCCGTCGGCGCCCCGCTGTTCGCGGATCTGACCGTCGGCGAGCCCGACGACCTCAGGGAACTGACCGACGGCGAGACCCTCGCCCTGGCCGGTCTGGAGTTCGGCGTCGCGCACGCGCCCGGCCATACCAAGGGGTCGGTGACCTACCGGCTGCCCCCGACCACCGACATCCCGTCGGTGTTCTTCTCGGGCGACCTGTTGTTCGCCGGCTCCGTCGGACGCACCGACCTGCCAGGTGGCGACACCGCCGAGCTCCACGAGTCGCTGGCCCGCGTGTGCCTGCCGCTCGACGACTCGACGGTGGTGCTCTCCGGGCACGGCCCCCAGACGACCATCGGCCGCGAACGCGCCACCAACCCCTATCTGGGCAAGGTGGCCGGCGGCCACGGAACCGGCGACGACCCGGCTCCACGACGAGGATTGTGACTGTCACTGCCGTGAGCACGTTCCAGGCCCCCAAGGGCACGTACGACCTTCTGCCGCCCGACTCCGCGGCGTTCCTCGCGGTGCGCGAGGCGATCGCCGCCCCGGCCCGCCGGGCCGGCTACGGATACGTCGAGACCCCCGGCTTCGAGCACGTCGAACTGTTCGCCCGCGGTGTCGGCGAGTCCACCGACATCGTCACCAAGGAGATGTACGCCTTCTCCACCAAGGGCGGCACCGAACTCGCGCTGCGCCCCGAAGGCACCGCGTCGGTGCTGCGCGCCGCCCTCCAGGCCAACCTGCACAAGGCCGGCAACCTGCCGGTGAAGCTCTGGTACTCCGGCTCCTACTACCGCTACGAGCGCCCGCAGGCAGGCCGGTACCGGCACTTCTCGCAGGTCGGCGCCGAGGCGATCGGCGCCGAGGACCCGGCGCTGGACGCCGAGTTGATCATCCTGGCGGTCGACGCGTACCGCTCGCTCGGCCTGCGCGACTTCCGGCTGCTGCTCAACTCGCTCGGCGACAAGGAGTGCCGCCCGGCCTACCGGGCCGCCCTCCAGGAGTTCCTGCGCGGCCTCGACCTCGACGACGACACCCGCAAGCGGATCGAGATCAACCCGCTGCGGGTGCTGGACGACAAGCGGGAGTCCGTGCAGCGTCAACTCGCCGGCGCGCCGCTCATCATTGATCACCTGTGCGAGGCGTGCAAGGAGTACCACGAGCAGGTCCGCGACCTGCTGACCGCGGCCGGCGTCACGTACGAGGACGACCCGCGCCTGGTCAGGGGCCTGGACTACTACACCCGCACCACCTTCGAGTTCGTCCACGACGCCCTCGGCTCGCAGTCCGCGGTCGGCGGCGGCGGGCGGTAC
Source organism: Streptomyces sp. NPDC088194 (assembly GCF_040702025.1). NCBI lineage: Bacteria > Bacillati > Actinomycetota > Actinomycetes > Kitasatosporales > Streptomycetaceae > Streptomyces > Streptomyces sp. NPDC088194. The sequence continues at coordinate 77,823 of NZ_JBFBIV010000004.1, forward strand.
GACGGCCTGTCCGAGATGATCGGCGGCCCGTCGCTGCCGTCGGTCGGCTGGGCGCTGGGCGTGGACCGCACCGTGCTCGCGCTCAAGGCCGAGGGAGTGGAACTCGCGCTGCCGGCGGCCACCGACGTGTACGCGGTGCCGCTCGGCGAGCAGGCCAGGCGCGCGCTGTTCGCGCTGGTCACGGAGTTGCGGCGGGCCGGGATCGCGGCGGACTTCGCGTTCGGCGGCAAGGGCATCAAGAACGCGATGAAGTCCGCGGACCGCTCCGGGGCCCGCCTCGCGATCGTCGCGGGGGAGCGGGACCTGGCCGAGGGCGTGGTCCAGCTCAAGGACCTCGCCAGCGGCGAGCAGGGCCCGGTCACGCTCGCCGAGGTGGCGGAAACCGTCAAGGAACGGCTGGTTTAAACCGCTCGTCCGTGTACCAGGGCGGCAGACCTTACGCCGTTCTCACCGCCCTGGTGCACAATGTTTGGTGCCCGCCCCACGGACCTGAGAGATCGGCGATCATGACGACTTCCGCGTTGGACGAGACGCGAACGGACGGCGACCGCGAACCGCAGGTACCCGGCGGGATCGCGCCGACGAAGGCATTCACCTGGCTGCTGCTGATCTCCGGTGTGCTCGGCCTGGTCGCGTCCTTCGTCATCACCAACGACAAGTTCGTCCTGCTGCAGAACACCGTCGAGGGCAAGCCCACACACTTCTCGTGCAGCCTGAACCCGGTCATCGCGTGCGGCAGCGTGATGGAGAGCAAGCAGGCGCATGCCTTCGGCTTCCAGAACCCGATCATCGGCCTGGTCGCGTACGGCGTGGTGATCTGCGTCGCCATGGGTGTGCTCGCCGGCGGCCGCGGCTACAAGCCGTGGTTCTGGTACGGCCTGCAGGCCGGCGGCCTGTTCGGCGTCTGCTTCATCAGCTGGCTCCAGTACCAGACGATCTACAACATCCACGCGGTCTGCCTGTGGTGCTGCCTCGCCTGGGTCGTCACCATCCTGATCTTCTGGTACACGGCCGTGCACAACATCAGGCACGGTCTGATCAAGGTGCCGGGCAAGGTCCGCTCGGCCGTGCTGGAGTTCCACTGGGTGGTGCCGGTGGTCTGGTACGCGGTGATCGGCCTGCTGATCCTGACCCACTTCTGGTACTACTGGAAGACCGTCATCTGACCGCCTGACCTGCGACGACGGCGGGATACCCGCCCCCGCGACGGTGCTTCGGCGGCGCGCGGTCGGGGAGTGTCACAGGGGTGGCATACGCTGCACGGGTGGAGCCAGATCTGTTCAGTGCGGCGGCCGAGGAACGGCGGGAGCGGGACCCGGGCAGCAGCCCGCTCGCGGTGCGGATGCGCCCGCGCACCTTGGAGGAGGTGGTGGGCCAGCAGCACCTGCTGCGCCCGGGCTCACCACTGCGGCGGTTGGTCGGTGACGACGGCACCGGACCCGCGGGTGCCTCCTCGGTGATCCTGTGGGGCCCGCCCGGCACCGGAAAGACCACGCTCGCGTACGTGGTCAGCAAGGCCACCAACAAGCGGTTCGTGGAACTCTCGGCGATCACCGCGGGCGTGAAGGAGGTCCGCGCGGTCATCGAGAGCGCCAAGCGCCAAGCCGGTGGGTACAACCGCGAGACCGTACTGTTCCTCGACGAGATCCACCGCTTCAGCAAGGCCCAGCAGGACTCGCTGCTGCCCGCCGTGGAGAACCGCTGGGTCACCCTGATCGCGGCCACCACGGAGAATCCGTACTTCTCGGTGATCTCGCCGCTGCTGTCCCGCTCCCTGCTGCTGACCCTCGAATCCCTCACCGACGACGACATCCGCGGGGTGCTGCGCCGCGCGCTCACCGAGGAGCGGGGGCTCGACAGCGCGGTCACCCTCCCGCAGGACGCCGAGGACCACCTGCTGCGGATCGCCGGCGGTGACGCCCGGCGCGCGCTGACCGCCCTGGAGGCCGGCGCGGGCGCCGCCCTCGCCAAGGGCGAGGACACCCTCACCCTCGCCACCGTCGAGGAGGCCGTCGACCGCGCCGCGGTGGCCTACGACCGCGACGGCGACCAGCACTACGACGTGGCGAGCGCCCTGATCAAGTCGATCCGCGGCTCCGACGTGGACGCGGCGCTGCACTACCTGGCACGGATGATCGTGGCCGGGGAGGACCCCCGTTTCATCGCCCGCCGGCTGATGATCTCGGCGAGCGAGGACATCGGACTGGCCGACCCGACCGCCCTGCCCACGGCGGTCGCCGCGGCGCAGGCGGTCGCGATGATCGGGTTCCCCGAGGCGTCGCTCATCCTCAGCCACGCCACGATCGCGCTCGCCCTCGCGCCGAAGTCCAACGCGGCGACCACCGCGATCGGGGCGGCGCTGGAGGATGTCCGGGCGGGCAAGGCCGGCCCGGTGCCCACGCATCTGCGGGACGGGCACTACAAGGGCGCGGCCAAACTCGGCCACGCCCAGGGCTACGTCTACCCGCACGACGTACCCGGCGCGATCGCGGCGCAGCAGTACCTGCCGGACGAGATCGCCGACCGCCGCTACTACGAACCGACCCGCTACGGCGCCGAAGCCCGCGTCGCCGACGTCCTCGACCGCGTCCGTGAACGCCTCTCCGGCGGCAACTGACCCTCCGAGTCGGTCGGTCCGCGAGGTCCCGAAACCACGCGGACGGGGCACCCCGGTGGGTCGGGGGCACCCCCGGTAGGTCAGGCCCGGGCCGACGCGAAGAGGTGCCGCAGGGCGCGGCGAGCGGCCGCCGGCCCGTCCACCGGGCTCGGAAAATCGAAGCGAGCGTCGTACGTACCGGCGGACCCGGTGAAGCGGACCCGGAGGCCGAACCGGTCGAGCGCCAGGGGCACCGCGCCGGCGGTGCCGCCCGCACAGGGCTCGCCGACGAGCCCGCACAGCAGCGCGACCTCCTCGGGGTGGGCGGCCGCGAGGTGCTGGAGGACATCGGTCTCGAAGGGCGCGAGCGGATCGGGCCCGGCGGCGGCGAACTCGTCCGGTTCGACGAGAGCCGCACCCCACAGGTCGTCCACGGAGATCTCCCCGGGTTCCAGGCGCAGCAGTTCCGCGTCGGACTCGAAGCCGCCGCCCGGCACGTGGGTGAGCCACCCGGCGACCCAGGCGCGGCCGCGGATGCGGTGCGGGACGGCGACGGGCGCCACGTCGGTGACTTCCAGCACAGCCGGCACCTCGTCGTCGGTGGCGTGCCGGACCGCCCGCACCGCGGGGTGGTCGCGGGGGAAGAGCAGGAAGACGTCGCCCTCGGGCCCCACGGAGCGGCGCAGCGGCACCATCGGCTCGTCCGGTACCGGGCGCAGCGCGGGAATGGTCAGTGCGAGGGACGGGTTACCCTCGACGAGAGTGCGCGCGCGTTCGGCGGCCGAGGGCTGCCGGGGCGCCTCTTCCACTTCGGGACGCGGCTGACCGTTCTCCTGCTGTCGCGACGGCAGTTCGGGTGCGGGGTTCCCGGGTCGAATCATGCGTACTCCTCAGCTAAGGTAAGCCTTACCTAATCTACACGGAGGTTCGACGCACGTGAATCAGTCGCGTCCCAAGGTCAAGAAGTCCCGGGCGCTCGGCATCGCGCTCACCCCGAAGGCCGTCAAGTACTTCGAGGCCCGCCCCTACCCGCCGGGCGAGCACGGCCGTGGTCGCAAGCAGAACAGCGACTACAAGACCCGTCTGCTGGAGAAGCAGCGGCTGCGCGCGCAGTACGACATCAGCGAGCGGCAGATGCAGCGCGCGTACGACCGCGCGAAGAAGGTCGAGGGCAAGACCGGCGAGGCGCTGATCGTCGAGCTGGAGCGGCGCCTGGACGCGCTGGTGCTCCGCTCCGGGCTGGCCCGCACGATCTACCAGTCCCGGCAGATGGTCGTGCACGGCCACATCGAGGTCAACGGGCGCAAGGTCGACAAGCCGTCGTTCCGGGTCAGCCCCGAGGACGTCGTGCAGGTGCGCGAGCGGTCCCGGGAGAAGACCCCGTTCCTGGTCGCGCGCGAGGGTGGCTGGGCGCCCGACGGAGAGACGCCCCGCTACCTCCAGGTGAACCTCCAGGCGCTGGCGTTCCGGCTGGACCGTGACCCCAACCGCCGTGAGATCCCGGTCATCTGCGACGAGCAGCTCGTCGTGGAGTACTACGCCCGCTGACCGCCTGCGGCGCTTCTCGGTAATGGGTTGCCGTTGCGATTGTGGCTGCGCCGCCGTGGAGGGGCTCGCCTTTTCGGAAGTGCGCCGCTGGGGTGCGGGTGTGGTGCCGGGTGACCGGTAGTGGGTGGCTTGTCGCGCAGTTCCCCGCGCCCCTTCGGGGGCGCGGTTGCGTTGGTGGGTGTCGCGTTCCTTCGGGGTGCGTCGTTGGGGTGGGGACGCGTTGCCGGGTGACCGGTGGTGGGTGGCTTGTCGCGCAGTTCTCCCCCAGAGCTTCGCCTGGGAGGTGCCCCCACGCGCCCCTTCGGGGGCGCGGTTGCGTTGGTGGGTGCGGCGTTCCTTCGGGGTGGGTCGTGGGGGTGGGGTCGCGTTGCCGGGTGACCGGTAGTGGGTGGCTTGTCGCGCAGTTGCCCGCGCCCCTTCGGGGGCGCGGGTGGGTTGGTGGGTGTCGCGTTTGTCAGGGGTTGCGGTGGGCGGCGGGGAGGGGGCGGCTCTTGGAGGGGGGTTGGCGGGGGAGTGCCAGGACGCGGAGAACCGCTTCGTCGAAGGAGAGACGGCTGCCCTCGTGGAGGGCGGCGGTGTAGGCGCGGTCGGAGAGGCGTTCGCGGAGGCGGCGCTCGCAGATGGCGTGGGGCGCGTTGAAGTGGCGGGAGCCGAAGAGCCGTAGGCCGACGGAGTCCCACAGCCGGCCGGCCGCGCCCTGGATCACGGCGGCTTCGTGGGGGGTCCCCTCGTCCTCGGTGACCAGCGCCAGCAGTTCCAGCGCGAGGACGGCACCCACCAGGTCGTGGAAGGCGTGGTTGATGGCGAGCGACTCCTCCGCGAGCCGCCGCGCCCGGCCCGGCTCGCCCGCCAGCCAGGCCGCGTATCCGAGGACGTACAAGGCGTATGCGAGCGTCCAGCGTTCGCCGTGGTCGCCGCAGATGTCCCGGACCTCTTCGGCGAGCCGGACCGCCTGGGGCACGTCGCCCTGGAAGGCCACCGCCATCGCCAGCTCCACCTGGCCCATGAGCACGTTGCTGTTCAGCTCGCCGATCTGCCGGTAGCGGCGGAGCGCGTCGCCGATGAACCGCTCGGCGACCGGCATGTCGTCCGAGACCAGCGCCAGGCAGCCGAGCCGGTGCACGGCGTACGCGGCCGCGGTGGCGTTCCCGCTCTCGTCGGCCTCGGCGCGGCACTCCTGGAGTACGGACAGCGCCGCGGTCGAGTCGCCCTGCAGGAGCGCGACGTACCCGGCCACCCACATCGCCTTCGCCCGGGCGTCGCTGGGTTCGGCCGACGCCTCCAGCGCGCGGTCCAGCCAGTGCCGGCCCTCGGCCAGCCGACCGCAGCCGACCCAGCAGAACCACAGGGTGCCCGCGAGGTACTGGCCGACGACCGGGTCCTCGGCGGGTCCGTCGAGGCTGAAGTCGAGTGCCAGTCGCAGGTTGGGCAGGGCGTCGGACACCCGTGCGGCGACCTCCTCCTGCCGCGGGCTGAACCAGTCCAGCTCGCACCAGGTGGCGAGGCCCAGGTACCAGTCCCGGTGCCTGCGCCGCATCCGCTGCTCGTCGCCGAGCGCGGCGAGCCAGGAGGCGCCGTACTCCCGCACGCTCTCCAGCATCCGGTAGCGGGTGCCGTCGGACGGGTCGTCCGCCTCGCGGCTGACCACCGACTGCGCCACCAGCCCGGCCAGGGTCTCCGCGATGTCGGCCTCGGGCAGGTCGGTGCCCGCGCAGACGTACTCCACCGCGTCCAGGTCGAACCGGCCGGCGAAGACCGACAGCCGTGCCCACAGCAGGCGTTCGGCGGGCGTGCACAGTTCGTGGCTCCAGCCGATCGCGGTGCGCAGCGCCCGGTGCCGGGCGGGCGCGGTCGGATCGCCGCCGGTCAGCAGCCGGAAACGGTCGTCCAGCCGGTGCAGGACGTCGGCCACCGACAGCGCGCGCAGCCGCACCGCCGCGAGTTCCAGGGCGAGCGGCAGGCCGTCCAGCCGCGTGCACAGCTCGGTCACGGCCGCGCTGTCCGCCTCGGTCACGGCGAAGCCCGGCACGACCTCGGCGGCGCGCTCGGTGAACAGCCGCACCCCGTCGCCCGGCACCGGCAGCGGCGCCAGCGGCAGCAGCCGCTCCCCGGTGATACCCAGGGGGCGGCGGCCCGCGGCGAGCACCCGCAGTCCCGGTGCCCGGCGCAGCAACTCGGCCATCAGCGCGGCGCACTCGGTACGGACCCGGTCGAAGCCGTCCACCACGAGCAGGAGTTCGCGGTCCGCGACGTACTCCGCGAGGGCCGTGCGCGGGCCGCGCGTGGTGTGGTCCGGTACCCGCAGCGCGTCGGCGACCGTGTGGTCGAGGAGTTCGGCGTCCCGCAGCGCCGACAGGTCCACCGCGCGCACGCCGTCGGGGAAACGGTTCTGTACGGCGCCTGCGGCGCGCAGGGCAAGACGGGTCTTGCCGACGCCACCGGTGCCGGTCACCGTGGTCAGCCGGCTGATCGCCAACAGTTCGGCCAGGTCAGCGAGTTCGCTGTCGCGGCCGACGAATCCGGTGAGTTCGGCCGGCAGACATTCCGCGGAAGACATGGTCTACGGAGCGTACGTGCTCGCTAGCGCAACGTACAACCCGCCGGGTGCCCTTCCCGGCAGGAGCCGCACGAACCAGGGGCGCGTGAGGACACCACCCGGGTGGAGCTCAGGGGGAGACCGGGGGAGAACGGCGCCATCAACCCCCCGCCGGCGGGTGGTCCCTGAACCGACAGCACGGGGCGGCCTGGAGGGTCCTGTCCCCGCGACGCGATAGGCTCGCAACAACAGTGGTGAGGGTCGGAAAAGGGAGTGCGGCAGCGTGTCCGGTGGAGAGGTGGCGGGCCTCATCGTCGCCGTGTTCTGGGCGATCCTCGTGTCGTTCCTGGCCGTCGCGCTGGCCCGGCTGGCACAGACGCTGCGGCGCACCACGGAACTCGTCGCGGGCATCACCGAGCAGGCCGTTCCGCTGCTCGGCGAGGCGTCCGACGCGCTGCGCAGCGCGAACGCGCAACTCGACCGGGTCGACACCATCACCTCCGACGTCGCCGAGGTGACCGCGAACGCGTCGGCGCTGTCGTCCACCGTCGCCTCGACGTTCGGCGGCCCGCTGGTGAAGGTCGCCGCGTTCGGATACGGCGTGCGGCGCGCGGTCGGCATGCAGTCCGGCGACGCCGGCAAGGCCCGGGCCCGTACCCTCACCGGCAGGGTGCTGCCCGCCGCGCGCCGGGAACGCCGCGACCGCCGCGACCGCCGTAATAAGGACTGAGGCCATGTTCCGCCGTCTGTTCTGGTTCGTGACCGGCGCCGCCACCGGTGCGTGGGCCACCGTCAAGGTGGGCCGCGCGGTGCGCCGTCTCAACCCCGACAGCCTCGCCGTGACCGCCGCCGACCGCGCCCTGGAGACCGGCGCGCGGCTGCGGCTGTTCGCCCAGGACGTACGGGTCGGCATGGCCCAGCGCGAGACCGAACTGCACGACGCCCTGGGCCTGCGTACCCAGGGCGCACCCGAGTCACCCCAGCCGCTGCCCGCCCCGCGGGCCACCCTGCCCGGGAGCACCGCGGGCAGCGGCACCCCCGCCCTGCCCACGAAGGCCAGGCGCGGGGATCGCAAGCACAAGAACCGGAAGGACGAACACTGATGGAGTCGGCAGAAATCCGCCGCCGCTGGCTGCGCTTCTTCGAGGAGCGCGGGCACACCGTGGTGCCGTCGGCCTCCCTCATCGCGGACGACCCGACGCTGCTGCTCGTCCCGGCCGGCATGGTCCCGTTCAAGCCGTATTTCCTCGGCGAGGTCAAGCCGCCCTTCGACCGCGCCACCAGCGTCCAGAAGTGCGTGCGCACCCCGGACATCGAAGAGGTCGGCCGGACCACCCGGCACGGCACCTTCTTCCAGATGTGCGGCAACTTCTCCTTCGGCGACTACTTCAAGGAAGGCGCCATCACCTACGCCTGGGAGCTGCTGACCAGCTCGCAGGCCGACGGCGGCTACGGCCTGGAGCCGGAGAAGCTGTGGATCACCGTCTACGAGAAGGACGACGAGGCCGAGCGGATCTGGCGCGACGTCGTCGGCGTCCCCGCCGAGCGCATCCAGCGCCTCGGCATGGGCCCCAACTTCTGGTCCATGGGCGTCCCCGGCCCCTGCGGCCCCTGCTCCGAGATCAACTACGACCGCGGCCCCGAGTTCGGTGAAGAGGGCGGCCCCGCGGTCAACGACGAGCGGTACGTGGAGATCTGGAACCTGGTCTTCATGCAGTACGAACGCGGCCCCGGCCAGGGCAAGGACGGCTTCCAGATCCTCGGCGACCTGCCCGCCCAGAACATCGACACCGGCCTCGGCCTCGAACGCCTCGCGATGATCCTGCAGGGCGTGCAGAACATGTACGAGACCGACACCCTGCGCGTCGTCATCGACACGGCCACCGCTCTCACCGGCGTCCACTACGGCCGCGCCAACGACTCCGACGTCTCGCTGCGGGTCGTCGCCGACCACATGCGCACCGCCGTCATGCTCATCGGCGACGGCGTCACGCCCGGCAACGAGGGCCGCGGCTACGTCCTGCGCCGGATCATGCGCCGCGCGATCCGCAACATGCGGATGCTGGGTGCCGACCGCCCGGTCGTCGCCGAGCTCGTGGACGTCGTCATCGGCACCATGGGCGAGCAGTACCCGGAACTGATCACCGACCGCAAGCGGATCGAGTCCGTCGCGCTCGCCGAGGAGTCCCGCTTCCTCAAGACCCTCTCGGCCGGCACCAACATCCTCGACTCCGCGGTCACCGAGACCAAGGCCCAGGGCGGCCGGGTGCTCCCCGGCGAGCAGGCGTTCCTGCTCCACGACACCTGGGGCTTCCCGATCGACCTCACCCTGGAGATGGCCTCCGAACAGGGGCTGAGCGTCGACGAGGACGGCTTCCGGCGGCTGATGAAGGAGCAGCGCGACCGGGCGAAGGCGGACGCGCAGAAGAAGAAGACCGGCCACGCCGACCTGTCGGCCTACCGCGAGGTCGCCGACCGCTCCGGCGCCACCGAGTTCACCGGGTACCTCCACGACCAGGGCGAGGCCACCGTCGTCGGCCTGCTCGTCGACGGCCTGCCCTCGCCGGCCGCCACCGAGGGCGACGAGGTCGAGATCGTCCTCGACCGCACCCCCTTCTACGCCGAAGGCGGCGGCCAGCTCGCCGACACCGGCCGCATCCGGCTGGACAGCGGCGCCGTCGTCGAGATCCGCGACGTGCAGCGCCCGGTGCCCGGCGTCAGCGTGCACAAGGGCGTCGTCCAGGTCGGCGAGGTCACCCTCGGCGCGGCCGCGCACGCCCGGATCGACCTGACCCGGCGCCGCGCCATCGCCCGCGCGCACAGCGCCACCCACCTCACCCACCAGGCGCTGCGCGACGCGCTGGGCCCCACGGCGGCCCAGGCCGGCTCGGAGAACTCGCCCGGGCGTTTCCGCTTCGACTTCGGCTCCCCGGCCGCGGTGCCCGGCACCGTGCTGACCGACGTCGAGCAGAAGATCAACGAGGTGCTGGCCCGCGAACTCGACGTCACCGCCGAGGTGATGCCGATCGCGGAGGCCAAGCGGCAGGGCGCCATCGCGGAGTTCGGCGAGAAGTACGGCGAGCACGTCCGGGTGGTCACCATCGGCGACTTCTCCAAGGAGCTGTGCGGCGGCACCCACGTGCACAACACCGCCCAACTCGGCCTGGTGAAGCTGCTCGGCGAGTCCTCGATCGGGTCCGGCGTGCGCCGGGTGGAGGCGCTGGTCGGCGTCGACGCGTACAACTTCCTGGCCCGCGAGCACACCGTGGTCGCCCAGCTCACCGACCTGGTGAAGGGCCGTCCCGAGGAGCTGCCGGACAAGATCTCCGGGATGCTCGCCAAGCTCAAGGACGCCGAGAAGGAGATCGAGCGGTTCCGCGCCGAGAAGGTGCTCCAGGCCGCGGCCGGGCTCGCCGAGGCCGCGGAGGACGTCAAGGGCGTCGCCCTGGTCACCGGCGCGGTGCCCGAGGGCACCGGCGCGGACGACCTGCGCAAGCTCGTGCTCGACGTGCGGCAGCGGATCAGCGGCGGCCGGCCCGCCGTCGTCGCGCTGTTCACCGTGGCGAACGGCCGTCCGCTGACCGTCATCGCGACCAACGAGGCGGGGCGCGAGCGCGGCCTCAAGGCCGGCGAACTCGTCCGCACCGCGGCGAAGACGCTCGGTGGTGGCGGCGGCGGCAAGGACGACGTCGCCCAGGGCGGCGGGCAGAACCCCGCGGCCGTGCCCGACGCGATCGAGGCCGTGCGGCGGCTCGTCGGCGAGAAGGCGTGACATGACCGAGCGGCGGCGGGGCGCGGAGCGCGGTCGTGAGCGGCCGCGGGCCCGGCGTTCCGCCGCGGGCCGCGGCGGGGAGCGGGGTGCGCCCGGCGGCGCGGGAGGCGGTCACCCCGCGGCTTCGGGCGGCCCCGGTGGTCCCGGTGGTTCCGGTGGCCAGGGCGGCCCGGAAGGCGCGGGCGGCTCCGAAGGCACGAGCGGCTCCGACAGCGTCGGCGGTCCCGGCGGGATCAGGCGTGGCCGGCGGCTGGCCGTGGACGTCGGGGACGCCCGGATCGGGGTGGCCTCGTGCGACCCGGACGGCATCCTCGCCACCCCGGTGGAGACCGTGCCCGGCCGCGATGTGCCCGCCGCGCAGCGCCGGTTGGCCGCCCTCGTCGCCGAGTACGACCCGATCGAGGTCGTCGTCGGGCTGCCCCGGTCGCTGAACGGCACCGAAGGCCCGGCCGCGGCCAAGGTCCGCGGCTTCGCGCGCGCTGTGGCGAAAATCATCGCCCCGGTGCCGGTCCGCCTCGTGGACGAGCGGATGAGCACCGTCACCGCCACCCACGGGCTGCGCGCGTCCGGAGTCAGTGCCAAAAAGGGACGCTCCGTAGTCGACCAGGCGGCCGCAGTCGTTATTCTGCAGAGCGCGCTGGAGACCGAGCGGGTGTCGGGCACCGCTCCGGGCGAGAACGTCGAAGTAGTCATCTGATCGCGATACGGTAACGTTCCGCGCGACACGGCGGTGCCTACGGGCGCCGCCCGTTTCGCAAGGTCGGCGGGACTGATGCCGACCGCGTACCGACGGGACCGAGGGCTGACGCCCGAGCAGCCGGAGTGGAAGACCGAGGACCGGGGTCTGCCACGGAGGGTGCGAGCAGGAAGACCGACTGATGGATGCCGATGACTGACTATGGCCGGGGTTCCGGCTCCGAACCGTGGCACCCCGAGGACCCGCTCTTCGGCGATGTGTACGACCAGGGGTACCCGCAGCAGCAGCCCCAGCACCCTCAGCAGCAGGGCGACTGGCAGGACCCGTACGCCACCGGTCAGCAGCACCAGCAGTACCCGCAGCAGCCCCAGCAGGGCTACCCGCAGCAGCAGTACGGCCAGCAGCAGTACCCCGAGCAGTCGCAGTACCCCCAGCAGGGCCACCCGCAGCAGGGCTACCAGCAGACCGGGTACGAGGGTTACGACGGCTACGAGGGCTACGACACCGGCTCGTACCAGACCGGACAGGTCACCGGGTACAGCCAGGACCCGTACGGCGGTCAGCAGCCGCAGGACCCGTACGGGCAGCAGCCCGGCTACTACGGCCAGCAGCAACCCCAGCAGCCGCAGCAGCAGGGCTACCCGCAGCAGCCCCAGCAGCCGCAGTACCAGGGACAGCAGCAACAGACCCAGCCCCAGCAGCAGCCGCAGCAGTCCGGCATGGGCCGACCGGGCCAGCCCGGCGCCGGCCAGCCCGGTCCGGGTCAACCCGGCGCCGGCCAGCCGGGCATGGGGCAGCCCGGTGCCCGTCCCGGCACCGCCGCACCGGGCCACCCCCAGGAGCCCGGCGCCCACCCGCTGCGCACCGCCCCGGCCAACACCGGCGAGTGGGACGCGGACGAGGAGGGCGACCCCAGCGACCACGCCTTCTTCGCCGGCCGCGACGACGATGACGACGACCACGCGCCCGAGCCGACCAGGACCGGCGGCCGCAGATCCGGCAGGTCCCAGCCCCAGCCCGGCAAGAAGCGCCGCAGCGGCTGCGCCTGCGTGGTCGTGCTCGCCGTCCTCGTCGGCGGCGTCGGCGGCATCGGCTACGTCGGCTACAACATGTACGAGAGCCGCTTCGGCCCGCCGCCGGACTACTCGGGCCAGGGCAGCGGCGACGTCCAGGTGGACATCCCCTCGGGGTCGTCCGCGACCACCATGGGCAACATCCTGAAGAAGGCCGGCGTCGTGAAGAGCGTCGGCGCCTTCACCGCCGCGGCGGGCAAGAACCCCAAGGGCGGCTTCATCCAGGCCGGCGTCTACGACCTGCACAAGCAGATGTCCGGTGCCGCGGCGGTCACGATGATGCTCGACCCCAAGTCGCAGAACGCGCTGATCATCCCCGAGGGCATGCGCGACAAGCAGATCTACGCGGCCATCGACACCCGGCTCGGCCTGAAGGCGGGCACCACCCAGAAGACCGCGCACGACCAGGCGAAGAGCCTCGGGCTGCCGTCCTGGGCGAAGCCCGGCCCGAACGTCATGGACCCGCTGGAGGGCTTCCTCTTCCCCTCCCGCTACAGCGTCTCCAAGGGCGAGAAGCCCGAGGTGCTGCTCAAGCAGATGATCGACGAGGCGAACAAGCAGTACGCCCAGTTCGACATGGCCGGCGAGGCGAAGAAGCAGGGGCTGGACAACCCGCTCGAACTCGTCACGGTCGCCAGCCTCGTGCAGGCCGAGGGCAAGACCGACGACGACTTCAAGAAGATGGCCAAGGTCGTCTACAACCGGATGGTCCCCAACAACCCGGAGACCCTCGGGCTGCTCCAGTTCGACTCGACGTACAACTACGTCAAGAACACCAGCAAGACGAACATCTCGCACAACGAGATCAACTCGCTGGTCAGCCCGTACAACACCTACAAGCACCAGGGCCTGCCGCCCGGGCCGATCGGCAACCCCGGCATCGACGCGCTCAAGGCCGCGATGGCCCCGGACAGCGGCAACTGGTGGTACTTCATCTCGCTGGACGGCAAGACCACGAAGTTCACCGAGACGAAGGCCGAGTTCGACAAGCTCTACCAGCAGTACAACTCCCAGTAGCAGGGCGCTCTCCTTGGACACCACCGCTCGGCCGCAGGGCGGCGCCTACCGCGCCGCCGTGCTCGGCTCCCCGATCGCGCATTCGCTCTCCCCGGTGCTGCACCGCGCCGCGTACGCCGCTCTCGGCCTCGACGGCCGGCGGTACGACCGCTTCGAGGTGGACGAGTTGGCGCTGCCCGGCTTCGTCGCGGGCCTGGACCCGGCGCAGTGGGCCGGGCTGTCGCTGACGATGCCGCTCAAGCGCGCGATCATCCCGCTGCTGGACGAGATCAGCGACACCGCGGCCTCGGTGGAGGCGGTCAACACCGTCGTCCTGGGCGCCGACGGGCGGCGGCACGGCGACAACACCGACATCCCCGGCATGGTCGCGGCACTGGCCGAACACGGCGTCACCTCGGTGCCGTCGGCGGCCGTGCTCGGCGCGGGCGCCACCGCGTCCTCCGCGCTGGCCGCGCTCGCCCGGGTCTGCACCGGCGAGGTCACCGCGTACGTGCGCGGCCCGGCCCGCGCCAAGGAGATGGCCCGCTGGGGCGAGCGGCTCGGCGTCGCCGTGCGCACCGCCGACTGGAGCGCCGCCGCCGACGGGCTCCGCGCGCCGCTGGTGATCGCCACGACTCCCGCGGGCGCCGCCGACCACCTCGCCGAAGCGGTCCCGGCCGCCCCCGGCACCCTTTTCGACGTGCTCTACGAGCCCTGGCCGACCCCGCTCGCGGCCGCCTGGACCGCCAGTGGCGGCCAGGTCGCGAGCGGCCTCGACCTCCTGGTCCACCAGGCCGTCCTCCAGGTCGAACAGCACACCGGCGTCGCCCCCGCCCCGCTGAAGGCGATGCGCGTCGCCGGGGAGGCGGCACTCGCCGCCCGGTGAACCCGGTGAACCCGTGAACCCGGTGAGCCCGCCGAGGAGGCCGGGGCGGCCGCCACCGCCCGTGCCGGGCCCCGGTCCGCTCTCCGGACACCCGTCCTGGCAGGTACGGGAAACGTGGGAGGATCGGGCCATAGTGGCATGGTCGTTTTCCAGGGAGCACCGTTGAGCAGATTGCGCTGGCTGACCGCGGGGGAGTCGCACGGACCCGCACTTGTCGCGACGCTGGAAGGACTGCCCTCCGGGGTGCCCGTCACCACCGCGATGGTGGCGGACGCCCTGGCCCGGCGCCGGCTCGGCTACGGCCGCGGCGCCCGGATGAAGTTCGAGCAGGACCAGGTCACCTTCCTGGGCGGCGTGCGGCACGGCAGCACCATGGGCAGCCCGGTGGCGATCATGGTCGGCAACACCGAGTGGCCCAAGTGGGAGCAGGTGATGGCCGCGGACCCGGTCGACCCGGAGATCCTGGCCGGGCTCGCCCGCAACGCGCCCCTGACCCGCCCCCGTCCCGGCCACGCCGACCTGGCCGGGATGCAGAAGTACGACCTGGACGAGGCCCGCCCGGTTCTGGAGCGGGCGAGCGCGCGGGAGACCGCGGCCCGGGTCGCGCTCGGCGCGGTCGCCCGGTCCTACCTCAAGGAGACCGCGGGCATCGAGATCGTCTCCCACGTGGTCGAACTGGCCGCCGCGAAGGCCCCGTACGGGGTCGTGCCGGTGCCGGCCGACCAGGAACGGCTGGACGCCGACCCGGTGCGCTGCCTGGACGCCGACGCGAGCAAGGCGATGGTGGCCGAGATCGACCAGGCCCACAAGGACGGCGACACCCTCGGCGGCGTCGTCGAGGTCCTGGTCTACGGCGCCCCGGTCGGCCTCGGTTCCCACGTGCACTGGGACCGGCGGCTCGACGCCCGCCTGGCCGGCGCCCTGATGGGCATCCAGGCCATCAAGGGCGTCGAGGTCGGCGACGGCTTCGACCTCGCCCGGGTGCCTGGGTCCAAGGCGCACGACGAGATCGTGGCCGGCCCCGACGGCATCCGCCGCGCCACCGGCCGCTCCGGCGGCACCGAGGGCGGCATGAGCACCGGCGAGGTGCTGCGGGTGCGCGCCGCGATGAAGCCGATCGCGACCGTGCCGCGCGCCCTGGCCACCGTGGACGTCACCACCGGCGAGGCCACCCAGGCACACCACCAGCGCTCCGACGTGTGCGCGGTGCCGGCCGCCGGGATCGTCGCCGAGGCGATGGTCGCCCTGGTGCTCGCCGACGCCGTCGCCGAGAAGTTCGGCGGCGACTCGGTCGCGCAGACCCGCCGCAACGTGCAGGACTTCCTCGACCACCTGGCGATCCGGTGACCGCCCCCGTCGTCGTGCTGGTCGGCCCGCCCGGCGCGGGCAAGACCACGGTCGGCCGCGCCGTCGCCGACCTGCTCGGCGTCACCTACCGCGACACCGACGAGGACATCGTGCGGACCGCGGGCAAGCCGATCTCCGAGATCTTCATCGACGACGGCGAGCCGCACTTCCGCGACCTGGAGCGGGCCGCCGTCGCCGCCGCCCTCGACGGGCACGACGGGGTGCTCTCGCTCGGCGGCGGCGCCGTCATGGACGCCGGCACCCGCGCACGACTCGCCGGGCTGCCCGTCGTCTTCCTCGACGTCAGCCTGCACGACGCGGTGCGCCGGGTCGGCCTCGACGCCCCCCGCCCGCTGCTCGCGGTCAACCCGCGGCAGCGCTGGCGTGAACTGATGGAGCAGCGCCGCCCGTTGTACACGGAGGTGGCCCGCGCGGTGGTCGACACCGCCGACCGCGGCACGGACGAGGTGGCCGTGGCGGTACTGGACGCACTGGAACTGAAGGACGCATGAGCGACGCAGACGCACGCGAGGCCGCCGGGCGGCACGACAGCGACGGCACGGGCAGCGGCACCGGCCAGGGCAACGAGGCGTGGAGCGGGGCCGCGCCGCCCACCCGCATCCAGGTCGCCGGCACCGCCGGCACCGAACCGTACGAGGTGCTCGTCGGCCACCAACTCCTCGGCGAGCTGCCCGGGTTGATCGGCCCCAAGGCCCTCCGGGTGGCTGTGCTGCACCCCGAGGCGCTGGCCGGCACCGGCGAGGCGATCCGCGAGGACCTGGCCGAACAGGGCTACCAGGCCGTCGCGATCCAGATCCCGAACGCCGAGGAGGCGAAGACCGCCGAGGTCGCCGCCTACTGCTGGAAGGCGCTCGGCCAGACCGGCTTCACCCGCACCGACGTGGTGGTCGGCGTCGGCGGTGGCGCCACCACCGACCTGGCCGGGTTCGTCGCCGCGACCTGGCTGCGCGGGGTGCGCTGGATCGCGGTGCCCACCACGGTGCTCGGCATGGTCGACGCGGCCGTGGGCGGCAAGACCGGCATCAACACCGCCGAGGGCAAGAACCTCGTCGGCGCCTTCCACCCGCCGGCCGGCGTGCTGTGCGACCTGTCCGCGCTCGCCTCCCTGCCGCGCAACGACTACATCAGCGGCCTCGCCGAGGTGATCAAGGCCGGTTTCATCTCCGACCCGGCCATCCTCGACCTCGTCGAGTCCGACCCGCAGGGCGCGAGCGACCCCGCCGGCCCGCACACCGCCGAACTCGTCGAGCGCGCCATCCGCGTCAAGGCCGACGTGGTCTCCGCCGACCTCAAGGAGTCCGGCCTGCGCGAGATCCTCAACTACGGCCACACCCTCGCGCACGCCATCGAGAAGAACGAGCGCTACAACTGGCGGCACGGCGCCGCCGTCTCCGTCGGCATGGTCTTCGCCGCCGAACTCGGCCGCCTCGCCGGGCGGTTGGACGACGCGACCGCCGACCGGCACCGCGCCGTGCTCGGCTCCGTCGGGCTGCCGCTCACCTACCGCGGCGACCAGTGGCCCCGCCTGCTGGAGACCATGAAGGTGGACAAGAAGTCCCGCGGTGACCTGCTGCGCTTCATCGTCCTGGACGGCCTCGCCAAGCCCACCGTCCTGGAGGGCCCGGACCCCGCGGTCCTGCTCGCCGCCTACGGTGAGGTGACCGAGTGACCCGCCCCGTCCTCGTCCTCAACGGCCCCAACCTCGGCCGCCTCGGCTCCCGCGAGCCCGACGTCTACGGCGCGACCTCCTACGCCGGCCTCGTCGAGTCCTGTACGAAGCTCGGGGCAGAACTCGGTCTCGACGTCGAGGTCCGCGAGACCAACGACGAGGCCGAGCTGATCCGCTGGCTCCACGAAGCGGCCGACGCCCGCCTGCCCGTCGTCCTCAACCCCGGCGCCTTCACGCACTACTCCTACGCGATGCGCGACGCCGCCGCCCAGCGCACCGCCCCCCTCATCGAGGTGCACATCTCCAACCCGCACGCCCGTGAGGAGTTCCGCCACACCTCCGTCCTCACCGCGGTCGCCTCCGGCGCGATCGCCGGCTTCGGCATCGGCTCCTACCACCTGGCCCTCCGCGCCCTATCGGACAACCTGGCCACCTAGTCCCAACCCCGCCACGGAGTTCCCTTCGCGGGGGCGGAACTGCGCGGCCAGCCGACCACCTGCGGGTGGTCCGGGCACAGGTCGCAGGGGCTGGGCCTGCGGGTCGTTGTCGGGTTGTCGGGATGGGGCTCGCTTGGCGGGAGGCGTCCACCTTTCAGGGGCGCTGGGGGCACCTCCCAGGCGAAGCTCTGGGGGCGGAACTGCGCGGCCAATCGGCCAGCGGCGGGTGGTCCGGGTACAGGTTGCAGGGGCTGGGCCTGCGGGTCGTTGTCGGGCTGTCGGTACGGGGCTCGCTTGGCGGGAGGCGTCCACTTTTCAGGGGCGCGGGGAACTGCGCGGCCAATCGGCCACCGGCGGGTGGTCCGGGCACACGTCGCAGGGGCTGGGCCTGCGGGCCCCGGGGCACCCCCATCCACAAGGGCGCCCAAGGCCATGTGCAGGCGTCGCCCGCCCGCGTGGGGCACCCCACCCCCGGGGGCGGGACGCCCAAGCGCCCAGGGGCGGTTGGGCGTGAGCCGAACCGCACGGTACCGTTCAAGCCGTGGCGCGCCCTGGTCACGCAGAGCGAACCGCACAGACCTCCGGTACGGGATGGAGTGGCCGACATGCAGCACGCCGTGGGGGCGCCCCAGCCGCCCGGCCCGGGCCAGGCACCGATCCAGAGCCAGGGCCAGGCACCGATCCAGAGCCAGGGCCAGGCGCCAAGCCAAAGCCAGGGCCAGGCGCCAAGCCAAAGCCAGGGTCAGGGCCAAGCGGCAGCCCCCGGCACCACCGGCCACTTCCCGATGCCCGCCCCCGCCCCGGTCCAGGCCCCGGCCGTACCCAGCGGGGGCTCACTCCCGGGCGCGGCGCACGGCCCGATAGCCGTGCTGCTGATCGGCGCGGCCGGCGCGGGCAAGACCACGATCGCGCGGCACTGGGCGGACCACCGCGGCGTCCCCACCGCCCACATCAGCCTGGACGACGTACGCGAATGGGTCCGCTCCGGCTTCGCCGACCCGCAGGCCGGGTGGAACGAGAACTCCGAGGCGCAGTACCGCCTGGCCCGCCGCACCTGCGGCTTCGCCGCCCGCAACTTCCTCGCCAACGGCGTGTCCTGCATCATCGACGACGCGGTCTTCCCGGACCGCCCCACGGTCGGCCTCGGCGGCTGGAAGCGGCACGTCGGCCCGGGGCTGCTGCCCGTCGTCCTGCTGCCCGGCCTGGACATCGTGCTCACCCGCAACGCCGAACGCTCCGGCAACCGCCGGCTGTCCGACGAGGAAGTCGCCCGTATCCACGGCCGGATGGCCGGCTGGTACGGCTCGGGCCTGCCCATCATCGACAACTCCCACCTCGACGTGGAGGCCGCCTCGGCCGCCCTCGACCGGGTGGTGGCCCGCAGCCTCCAGGGCCCGCCGATCTGGTAGCGAGCGCGGCCGCCGTCTCAAGGCCGCTGGTCCCGCTCGCCGGGCAGGGGCGCGGACGCGGCCAGCGCGTCCCCGAGCGCGGTGCGCCGATACAGCACCGAACGGCCCGAACGGGCCCGCGCCACCAGCCCCGCCCCGCGCAGCACCGCGAGGTGGTCGCCCACCGCCCCGGGCGCGAACGCGAGTTGGCGGGCGAGCTGGGTCGTGCTCGCGGGAGCGTCCAGCGCCGCCAGCAGCCGGGCCCGGGAACGGCCGAGGAGAGCCGCGAGCGCGTCCGCGGCCGGGGGCGCGGGCGTCTCGTGCAGGACGGCGGTGCCGCGCGCGGGGTAGACGAGCGTCCGCGGCCACGGGTCCTCGAAGTACGCGGCCAGACCCGGCCAGGTGAAGATCGACGGGATCAGCAGCAGCCCCTCGCCCCGCAAGTGCACCGTGCCGCCGTCGATCGGCGCCAGCTCGATCCCGCCGTCGTGCCAGCGCACCCCGTCGTGCAGCTCGCCGATCGCCGCCGCCCAGCCGCGCTCGCCGATCACCCCGACCCGGTGCACCACGTCCCGTTCGCACAGCGCCCGCAGCCTCGGCCAGTCCGGTGCCACCAGTTCGTGCCAGGCCCGGTCCAGCGCCGCCGCGATCCGCTCCACCACATCCGGCGCGTCCAGCACGGCCCGCACCCGCGGGTCACGCACCGGCTGCCGCGCGCGCTGCCGGGTGATCTCCGCCCGCGCCTGCTCCGGGGCGGTGGCGCGGATCGCCGCCAGGTCGTCCGCCCAGCTCTGCGCGGGTCCGCGCGGCGGCACCGCGACGAAGTCCGCGCCCGCCTTCGGCGTCTGGAGGGCCAGCACCGCGTCCAACTCGGTCTCCCGGCGCAGCCGTTCGAAGCCGGGCCGCAGCCGCGCCGCCCACGCCGCCGGCAGCCGCCCGTCCCCCCGGTTCAGTGCGCGCAGCACCGTGTTCAGCTCGAACGCCGGCGACAGCGCGAAGCGGCTGCGCAGCAGGTCCTCGGTGGCGACTTCGAGCCGGAGCATGCCGCCGACCCTACGTCCTCGGCGCCGCGACCTTACGTCCCCCGGCGAATCATTCGCGCTCCGCGGCCCGCTCCCGGGAGGCTGCCGGACATGGCCTCCACCGGCACCGCGCCCCTCACCCCGGCCCGTACGACCTACCGCGACGTGCTCGCCGAGCCCCGCTTCCGGGTGATCTTCGCGACCCGCGTGCTCGCGATCACCGCCGACTCGCTGCGGATCTCCACCTTCTCCGTCCTGGTCTACGCGACCACCTCCTCGCCGCTGCTGAGCGGTATCGCGTTCGGCGCCGGTTTCCTGCCGCAGGCGTTCGGCGTCACCCTGCTCGGCTCGCTCGCCGACCGGCTGCCGCCCCGCGGCCTGATCACCGCCGGCTACCTGCTGGAGTGCGCCACCGCGCTGCTGCTCGCCCTCGCCGCGCTGCCGATCGCCGTGAGCCTGGTGCTGATCGCCCTGATCGCCTTTCTCACCCCGGTCTTCGGCGGCGCCGCCAACGCGCTGGTGGCCCGCTCCCTCACCGGCGACGCCTACGTGCTGGGCCGCTCCCTGAACAACATGGCCTCCTCCGCCGCGCAGCTCGCCGGCCTCGGCCTCAGCGGCGCCGCCGTCTCGCTGCTCGGTGCCCGCCACGCGCTGCTGGCGGGCGCCGCGCTGTACGCCCTCGCCGCCTGCCGCATACGGCTCGCGCTGCCCCGGCTCCCCGCGCCGGGTCCCGCCGCGTCCTCCGCGTCCCCGGTCCGGGCCAGCCTCGCCGCCACCGCCGCGCTGCTACGGGCCCGCCGGCCGCGGCGGCTGCTGCTCGCGCAGTGGCTGCCCGGCGCGTGCGTGGCCGGGGCCGAGGGGCAGATCGTCGCCTACGCCGGTTCCCAGGGCTTCGCCTCCGGCGGGTACGCCGTGCTCATGGCGTGCCTGCCGGTCGGGATGCTCGTGGGGGACGTCCTCGTCGGCCGGATGCTGCGGCCGGACACCCGTGAACGGCTGGTCGCCCCCCTCATGGCCCTGATGGGGCTGCCCCTCCTGCTCTTCGCCGCCCGGCCCGGGCTCGCGGCCGGCGCGCTCCTCCTTCTCCTCGCCGGCGTCGGCTTCGCCTACGGACTCGGCCTCCAGCGGCCCTTCCTCGACGCCCTCCCCGCCGACGCCCACGGGCACGCCTTCGGGCTCCTCGGGTCCGGCACGATGACCCTCCAAGGAGTCGCACCCGCCCTCTTCGGCGCCCTCGCGCTCCCCTTCGGCCCACCCCTTGCGATGTCCCTCGCGGGTGCGGCAACGGTTCTCACGGTGCCCCTTTCCCGCCGCGGACCCTCCCGGGTGCCCCGGCCCGCCGCCTGAGCGGCCACCCGCCGTCACGCAGCCGGGCGCGAGGCCGAAACCGTCGCGGCGGGGAGCCGTAGCCCACGGTTCGGAGCAGCCGGGAGGAATCCGTACCGTCGCGGCGGGAAAACCGGAGCACCCCTTCACCGAGAGGTGGTCCCGAGAACGGGGGCGACGGCTGGACGGGGGTCCCCGTTACCCCCGGAGGGACTCGTGGAGAGGCCAACCCGGGAGCGCCGTCGTAGGCTCGCCGCATGGCGGAGGTGCATACGGTACGCAGAGCACGGCTGCGCGAGCGCTGCGCCGCGGCGGGCGCTGCCGCCGCGCTGGTCACACAGCCCGCGAACGTCCGTTACCTGACCGGCTGCGCCCCCCCGGGCGCCGCCCTCCTGGTCGGGCCGGGCAGCGACGACACCCTCGTCCACCTGCGCCCGCCCCCGGACGACGCCCCCCAGCCCACCGACGACCTGCGCAACGTCGTGCTGCCCTCGCCCGACGCGGACGCCGCGGTCGCCGCCGCGGACCTCGCCCGCCAGCAGCAGGCCGACGGCCTCGCGGTGGAGGAGCACCACCTCACCGTCACCCGCCACCGCGCCTTGCGCTCCGTGGCCCCGGGCGTGCGCCTCACCGATCTGGCGGGCGCGGTCGAGCAGCTCCGGCTGATCAAGGACGAGCACGAGATCGCCAGCCTGCGGATCGCCGCGGAGATCTCCGACCAGGCACTGGGCGAACTGCTGGAGTCGATCCTGGTCGGCCGCACCGAGCGGCACCTCGCGCTGGAGCTGGAGCGCCGCCTCGTGGACCACGGCGCCGACGGCCCGGCCTTCTCCACCTGCATCGGCACCGGCCCGCACTCGGGTGTGGCCCGCCACGTCCCCACCGACCGCCGGGTGGAGGAGGGCGACTTCCTCACCGTGCGGCTCGGCGCGTGCTACCACGGCTACCGCTGCGAGGTGGGCCGCACCTTCGTGATCGGCAGCGCCCCCGCGTCGTGGCAGATCGAGCTGTACGACCTCGTCTTCGCCGCCCAGCGGGCCGGCCGTGAGGCCCTCGCACCGGGCGTGGCCTGCCGCGACGTGGACCGTGCCACCCGCGAGCCGCTGCGTGCCGCGGGCCACGCCGAGGGCCTGGCGGCATGGACCGGACACGGCGTCGGCCTCGAAATCGACGAGGACCCTCAGTTGTCACCCGCGGCCGTGGGTAAACTGGACGCTTGCGTGCCGGTCACCGTCGAACCGGGAGTCCACCTTCCGGGCCGTGGCGGTGTCCGCATCGACGACACACTCGTCGTACGCCCCGTGGCGGACGGCGGACCCGAGCTACTCACCATCACGACCAAGGAACTCCTCGCGCTGTGACCACCCAGGGTGGTCGGGCCGGGCACGTCCTCGGTCCCGAAGCAGCACTTTCAGGAGATTCCGCAACCGTGGCCACCACGAACGACCTCAAGAACGGCCTCGTGCTCAAGCTCGACGGCGGCCAGCTCTGGACCGTAGTCGAGTTCCAGCACGTCAAGCCCGGCAAGGGCCCCGCCTTCGTGCGCACCAAGCTGAAGCACGTGCTCTCCGGGAAGGTCGTCGACAAGACCTTCAACGCCGGGCTGAAGGTCGAGACCGCCAACGTCGACAAGCGCGGCATGCAGTTCTCCTACAAGGACGGCAGCGACTTCGTCTTCATGGACTCGGAGACGTACGACCAGATCACCGTCACCCCCGAGGTGGTCGGCGACGCCGCGCACTACCTGCTGGAGGGCTTCGAGGCGGTCGTCGCGATGTACGAGGGCTCGCCGCTCTACATCGAGCTGCCCGCCGCCGTCGAGCTGGTCATCGAGTACACCGAGCCCGGTGTGCAGGGCGACCGCTCCACCGGTGGCTCGAAGCCCGCGCGCCTGGAGACCGGCTACGAGATCGGCGTCCCGCTGTTCATCACCACCGGTGAGAAGGTCAAGGTCGACACCCGCACCGGCGACTACCTCGGCCGGGTGAACAGCTAACCGTGGCTGCCCGCAACAAGGCCCGCAAGCGCGCCTTCCAGATCCTCTTCGAGGCAGAGCAGCGGGGTGCGGCTCCCACGATCGTGATGGCGGACTGGATTCGGCTCGCCCGGACCGACGACCGGCAGCCGCCGGTCACCGCGTACACGATGCAGCTCGTCGAGGGTTACACCGCGCACGCCCAGCGGATCGACGAACTCCTCGCGGGGTACGCCGTCGGCTGGACCCTCGACCGGATGCCGGCCGTGGACCGCAACGTCCTGCGGCTCGGCGCGTACGAGCTGATCTGGGAGGACGACGTCCCCGACGCCGTCGTCCTGGATGAGGCGGTCCAGCTCGCGAAGGAGTTCTCCACCGACGAGTCGCCTTCGTTCATCAACGGCCTGCTGGGCCGCCTGATGGAGCTCAAGCCCACGCTCAAGCGGTAACGGGACCCCCCGGGGGGCCCGTCCGCGGAGCTGCGGGACCTCGCGGTCCGCGGTGGCTCGCCGCTGGGGGTACCCCCTCTGGGGGAGTTCCCCGCGCCCCTGTGTACGCGCGGCTCCTTTCCCGAGAAGAGGGCCACCGACCAGGCAGCGCGGGGAATTCCGTGACGGGCTGACCCGACGGTCGCGGGGCCGTAGGGTCTCCGCATGGACGATCAGGGCGCGGACATACTCACCCGGTTGGCCGAGCTGCGGGCGGAGGACTTGCCGGTGCGCGGCGGCCGGACGATGGCGTACGTGTACGACGCGGGGCTGCCGGAACTGGTCGGGATCGCCGAGCGGGCGCACTCCGCCCTCACCGGTGTCAACGGCCTGGACATGACCGTCTTCCCCAGCGTGGTGACGCTGGAGAACGAGGTGGTGGCGCGGGCCGCGGCGCTGCTCGGCGGCGGCCGGGACAGCGGCACCGCGGGCACCTTCACCAGCGGCGGCACCGAGAGCTGCCTGCTGGCGGTGCTCACGGCACGCGAACACGCCCGCCGCACAAGGGGGGTGACCGCGCCGGAGATCGTGCTGCCGGCGACCGCGCACGCGGCCTTCCACAAGGCGGCGCACCTGTTCGGCCTGAGCGTGGTGACCGTGGGGGTGGACCCGGACTCGTACCGGGTGCGGGCCGAGGAGGTGGCGGCGGCCCTCACCGAGCGGACGGCGCTGGTGGTGGTGTCCGCGCCGTCGTACCCGCACGGGGTGGTCGACCCGGTGCCGGAGGTGGCCGCGGCGGCGGCCGCGCGGGGCGTGCTGTGCCATGTGGACGCCTGTATCGGCGGCTGGTACCTGGGGCACCGGCGGCTGGCCGCGGAGCTGCCCGCGCCGCCGCCGTTCGACCTCGCGGTGCCGGGCGTCACCTCGCTCTCCGTCGACCTGCACAAGTACGCGTACACCCCGAAGGGCGCGTCGGTGCTGCTCTTCCGCGACGCGGAGCTACGGCGGCACGGGTGGTTCGCGCACGCGTCCTGGCCCGGCTACCCGGTGGTCAACGCGACCCTCCAGGGCACCAAGTCCGCCGGTCCGCTCGCCGCCGCCTGGGCGGTGCTGCGGCACGTCGGCACCGAAGGGTACGTGGACCTCGCCCGCCGGGTGCACGCCGCGACCCGCCGGCTCGCCGACGGGGTGCGGCGGATCGAGGGCCTGCGGGTGCTGGGCGAACCGGACGCCTCGCTGGTGGCGGTCGCCTCCACCGAGGCGGCGGTGGACCCGTTCGTGGTCGGCGACGAGATGCGGCTGCGCGGCTGGTACCTCCAGCCGCAGCCCGCGTTCGCGAACTCCCCGGCGAACCTGCACCTGACCGTGACGGCGGCCGTCGCCGACCCCGAGCGCATCGACGAACTGCTCGCCGAACTCGGCGCCGCGGTGGGGCGCGCCCGCGAACTCGGGCCGCCCGAGGTCGATCCGGCGCTGGTCGAGCTGGCCGGCACCCTGGACCCGGAGGCATTGAGCCCGCAGGAGGCCGGCCTCGCGCTGGCCGCCGCCGGCATCGGCGCCGACGGGGTGCTGCCCGCCCGGATGGCCCCGGTCCTCGCGGTGCTCCAGGCCCTTCCGCCCGCGCTGACCGAACGCCTCCTGCCCGAGGTCATCTCCCGCCTCTACGTGGGCTGAACCCGCCCGGCGGGGCTCCCGGAGCGAGGCGGGAACCGGGCGGAAAACCGGGTGCCGCGGCGGGTGGGCTTCGCTAGGGTCGACCCGGTCGCTCGGCAACAGCCTTGCCGGGCGCGGCCGTTGACGTATCCGTCGCAGGACATGAGAGGGGAGCCCGCCGTGCGCCACCGCACCGCTGCCGTTGTTCCCCCGACCGGGCACCAGGTGCTCCTCGTGTCCACGTCCGCCCGGTGCCCGCTGCGCGCCCGGCACCGGAAGTCCGCGACGACAGCCTGACGTTCGCACCGTCCGAGCCCCAACTCCCAACGGCCCTACGGCTGTCGGGGCGCGGCTCGGCCATGTCGGCTGCTTCGGCCGCGATATCGCGCTGCCCTGACCAGGATCAGTCCCGAAAGGCCCGACGGCCATGCGCAGCAACCCCGTCCCACGCACCGCCGACCCGCTCGCCACCGTACGCAACCTGGGCATCCTCGCCCACGTCGACGCGGGCAAGACCACCGTCACCGAGCGGTTCCTCTACCTCACCGGCGCCACCCACAAGCGCGGCGAGGTGCACGACGGCACGACCGTCACCGACTTCGACCCGCAGGAGCGCGACCGCGGCATCACCATCTTCGCCGCCGCGGCCAGTTGCGACTGGGCCGGCCACCGGATCAACCTGATCGACACCCCCGGGCACGTCGACTTCGCCGACGAGGTCGAGCGCTCGCTGCGGGTGCTGGACGGCGCGATCGCGGTGTTCGACGCGGTCGCCGGTGTGGAGCCGCAGAGCGAGTCGGTGTGGCGGCAGGCCGACCGGCACGGCGTGCCCCGGATCGCGTTCGTCAACAAGCTCGACCGGGCCGGCGCCGACCTCGACTCCGCGGTGGAGTCGATCCGGCGGCGCCTGCACCCGGTGCCGCTGGTGGTCCAGCTCCCGATCGGGCGCGAGGACGGCTTCACCGGCGTGCTGGACCTGGTCGCGATGCGCGCGCTGACCTGGAGCGACGGCGGCGACATGGCCGACGGCGAGGTGCCCGGCGGGCTGCTGGACGAGGCCCGGCGGCGGCGCCGGCTGCTGGAGGAGACGGTCGCCGAACTGCACCCGGCCGCGCTGGAGGAGTTCTGCGCGCACTCCGCGGTGCGCGACGCGACGCTCGTCGCGGCACTGCGCGACCTCACCCGCAGCGGCGAGGCCGTCGTGGTGCTGTGCGGTTCCGCGTACCGCAACCGCGGGGTGGAGCCGCTGCTCGACGCGGCCGTGGCCTACCTGCCGTCGCCGCTGGACGTGCCGCCGGTGCGCGGCACCGCCACCGGGCGCGGGCTCGCGGCCGGGCAGGACCGTACCCGGGAGCGCGCGGCCGACCCGCGAGCGCCGTTCGCCGGGCTGGTGTTCAAGGTGAACTCGACCGCGACCGGTCGGCTGACCTTCGTACGGGTGTACTCGGGCACGTTGCGGAAGGGGGACACGGTGCTGGACGCGGGCGCGGGGCGCACCGAGCGGGTCGGGCGCATCCTGCGGATGCGGGCCGACCGGCACACCGAGCTGGACCAGGCGGTGGCCGGCGACATCGTGGCCGTGGTCGGGGTGAAGTCCGCGCGCGCCGGGGCGACCTTGTGCGCGGCCTCGGACCCGCTGGTGCTCGAACCGCCCTCCGCGGCCGATCCGGTGGTCTCCGTCGCCGTCGAGGCGCGCCGCAACACCGACACCGACCGGCTGGTCACCGCGCTGGCCCGGCTGGTGGAGGAGGACCCGTCGCTGGCGGTGCGGACCGACCCGGAGACCGGGCAGACCGTGCTGTCGGGGATGGGGGAGCTGCACCTGGAGGTGGCGGTGGAGAAGATCCGCCGCGCCCAGGGGCTGGAGATCGCCGTCGGCAGGCCGCAGGTCGCCTACCGCGAGACGGTCGCCCGCGGCGTGACCGGCCTGGTCTACCGGCACGTCAAACAGGACGGCGGCGCGGGGCAGTTCGCCCATGTCGTCATCGACGTCGAGCCGCTGCGGCCCGGCGCGCAGTCCACGGAAGCAGGCGCGGAAGCAGGCGCGGGTGCGGAGCGTACGGCGGAGGTGTTCGCGTTCGACTCGACGGTGGTCGGCGGGCGGGTGCCGCGGGAGTACGTGCGCGCGGTCGAGGACGGCTGCCGTGACGCGCTCGCCGAGGGCCCGATCGGCGGGCACCCGGTGACGGGCGTGCGGGTCACGCTCACCGACGGGGCGACCCACTCCAAGGACTCCTCGGAGATGGCGTTCCGCACGGCGGGCCGGTTCGCGCTGCGCGAGGCGCTGCGGGCATCCGCGATGGTGCTGCTGGAACCGGTGGTCGAGGTCACGGCCACGGTTCCGGACGACGCCGTCGGCGGCGTGCTCGGCGACCTCGCCGCCCGTCGTGGCCGCGTCACCGGTTCCACCGCCCGCGCGGGCAGCACCGTGGTCACCGCCACGGTGCCCCTGGTCGAGCTCTTCGGCTACGCCACCCGGCTGCGCAGCCGCACCCAGGGCCGCGGCACCTTCACCACCCGACCGGTCGGCTACGCCCCGGCCCCGGCCGGGGCGACCGGCGCGGACGGCGCGCGGTAGCCCCGCGGGGAGCCGGACCTGCCGGGTGGTGCGGACCGATACGGCCCGCACCACCCGGCTCGCGCCAACCAGCCCGCACCACCCGGCTCGCGCCTCAGGCCGGTCCGCCAGGCGCCCTTCCCGGTCAGCTCGTGATCTTGAGCGTGACCCAGTCCGCGGAGCCCTCGTGCAGGGCGTCGCCGGCGTAGACGACCGTGTACAGCACGTTCCCCGCGGCGGCGGGCGGCACGTCGTGGACGGTGAAGCTGCCGTCGGCGGCGACGGCCGTGTCCGGCAGGTCGATGGCTCCCTTGCTCGTCAGCCGCTGGACGTTGACGACCGTGCCGGCGGGCAGCGTCGTCCCGCTGCTGCTCAGGGTGCCGTGCAGGTCCACGCCGTCGGCAGTCACGGTGCCGGGCGGGTCGAGCGCCAGCTGTGTGGGCGCCTTGGCGACATCCACGCTCACGGTCGCGTCCGCGGCGGGATCGTGTGCCGTGTCGCCGGCGAAGGAGACGGTGTAGACGGCCGTTCCGGTGGTCGACGGGGTGTCGGCCACGGTGAAGGTGCCGTCCGCGCCAACCGTCGCGGACGGCACGGTGTGGTCGCCGTCGGCGTCGTGGCGCACCGCGGTCACCCGCACCGGGTCGGACGGCGCCGGCCCGTTCAGCCGCAGCTTCCCGGCGATCCGGACGGACCCGCCCGCGTAGGGGTGGTCGGGCTGGACGGTCAGCGGGCCGTCGAAGGCGGAGTGCCAGCGTGCGTCCGGGTTGGTGATGACGTGCAGCCAGAACGCGTCCCCGGCGGCGTCGGTGGTCATCGCGAAGAGCCGTGAGCCGTCCGCGCTGAAGGCCAGACCGCGGTCGGCGATCCGGTCGCCGCCGTCCGCACCGTCGGTGAAGGCGTACTGCCGGGGCGTGTCGCCCTGGGCCGGGTCGGCACTTTGGACCAGCAGGTCGGCCGCGGCGCCGTCGACGGCGCCGCCGCGGGCGACGAGCGAGCCGTCGGGGCTGAACGCGACCGCGGTGGAGCTGGTGCCCGCGGGCAGCGGACCGTAGCCGGGCGAGGCGTCGGAGAGGTCGGTGGTGGACAGCACCTTGGTCCCGGCGGTGCCGGCGGCGACCGCGGTGACCGCGCCGTCCGGGCTGATCGCGACGTCCCGCGGCAGCGCCGAGGGGTCGGTGGCCGCGGTGTACGACCGCAGGGCCAGTTGCTGCGGACCGGTGGTGGTCGCGTCGTAGAGCCCGACGTACAGCTTCGGCGTGCCGTTGCTCGCGAAGGTCTCGACGAGCCGGTCCGGAATGCCCGGCGAGGTGGCGAACTTCGCGTCGACGTAGGTGAACACCCCCCGGACGAAACCCCCGCCGCCGTCGAAGCGGCCGGAGTTGAGCGCCTGGGGCTCGGTGGTGCAGTCCTTCGGATAGGCCTGGCTGGTCATGCGGGTGAACCACAACTTTCCCCCGGCGGTGCCGATGTCACCGGGGCACTCGCCCTGGAAGAAGTCGTGTCGCACCCAGCCGTTGCCCGTGAGGGCGAGGGTGTCGGCGTTGAAGATCAGCACGTCGCTGGCGGCGGTGAGATAGAGGATGCTGCCGTCGGCGGAGAGCATCATGGCGCTCGCGACGAACATCGAGCTGCCGATGTTGACGGTCTTCAACAGGTTTCCGTCGAAGTCGTACACGAGCAACTCGGCGGTGGCCGCGTTCACCCCGCTGCCGGTGGTCACGTACACGCGCCCGCGTGCCTGGTCCACCAGCATCCGCGAGTACGAGGCGGTCGGCAGTTTCACCGCGACGTCGTTCGGCTCACCCGGCTCCGCGGCCGCCTGCGCGGCCGGGACGGCGGTGGCGAGCAGGGAGCCGCCGAGCGCGAGCGCCGCCACCAGCCTCCCGCTGCGCCGGAAAAGGGCATGGCTGCGTCTGGTCAAGAGTTCCCCCCACAAGGACTTCGCTTTACCAACTGGGCGCAAACAACGGCCCATGACTCAGGGCCTGTTGAAATGTAACAGCGGGATGGAGGCAGTGTGGGGAAATGGTGTGCGCCGATGGGCGTTCGGGCTACGTGGCGTCGCCCGGACATACGACTCGCCCGGGGCGGCGGCCCATGACAGGGCGCCGCCCCGGGCGAGGGGACGTTTCTGCAGCAGAGCTGCCGCGAGAGCGGTCAGCCCTCGTCGTGCTGCACCGCGCGGCGGGCGTCCGCGTCGAGGACGCCCCACGAGATCAGCTGCTCGGTCAGCACCGAGGGCGACTGGTCGTAGATGACCGCGAGAGTGCGCAGGTCATCCTGGCGGATGGACAGCACCTTCCCGTTGTAGTCGCCGCGCTGGCTCTGGATGGTGGCCGCGTAGCGCTGCAGCGGGCCGGCCTTCTCCGGCGGGACCTGGGACAGCCGCTCCAGGTCGAGCACCAGCTTCGGCGGCGGCTCGGCGGCGCCACCGGGCGTGGTACCCGGCAGCAGCTCCTGCACCGGGACGCCGTAGAAATCGGCGAGCTCGGCGAGGCGCTGGACGGTCACGGCACGGTCGCCGCGCTCGTAGGACCCCACGACCACTGCCTTCCAGCGGCCCTGGGACTTCTCCTCGACGCCGTGCAGGGACAGCCCCTGCTGCGTGCGGATGGCCCGGAGTTTGGCTCCGAGCTGCTTGGCGTAATCGCTGGACATATGGCTCCCCGGACGGAAACTCGGTGACTCACTGTGAGGTTACGCAGCGTAATCCGGGCTCGTCAAGCGGAAAGCCGCCGACCGGTGCCTGACCTGGGCCGTCCCGGTCGCCTGATACGGTGGACGGCGTACCCCCAGACGTCCTTTAAGACCCGTCCCGTGAGGCGGGGAAGGAGGTCCCCGACCCATGGTCGACGACCGCAGTACCAGCGCGAGCACCACGCTCGGCGCGCACGCCCGGGCCCAGGGCGCCGCCCGCCCCGTGCTCGAAGGCCCCGACATCGCCCGGGTGCTCACCCGCATCGCCCACGAGATCGTCGAACGCGCCAAGGGCGCCGACGACGTGGTGCTCCTCGGCATCCCCACCCGCGGGGTCTTCCTCGCCCGCCGGCTCGCGGACAAGCTCGCCGAGATCACCGGCCGGGCCACCGCCGTCGGCTCGCTGGACATCACCATGTACCGCGACGACCTGCGGCTGCACCCGCCGCGCGCGCTCGCCCGCACCGACATCCCCGGCGACGGCGTCGACGGACGCCTCGTCGTCCTCGTCGACGACGTGCTCTTCTCCGGCCGCACCATCCGCGCCGCGCTCGACGCGCTCGGCGACATCGGCCGCCCCCGCGCGGTCCAGCTCGCCGTCCTGGTCGACCGCGGCCACCGCGAGCTGCCGATCCGCGCGGACTACGTCGGCAAGAACCTCCCCACCTCGCTGCGCGAGACCGTCAAGGTGCTGCTCGCGGAGGAGGACGGCCGCGACAGCGTGCTGCTCGGCCAGAAGGACCCCGGCCCGCGCGCGGGCCACTCCGCGGACGGTTAGCGCACCCACCCCGCACCAGGCCCCCGCACGGGGGCCCTGGCGCCCTCGCGCCCCGGCCGGGCCGAACGCCTGGCCGGCGCGCGCCCGGCGCGCCCTGCGACGCGCCACGCGCCCCCGTCACCGCCCGCACCGCCCGAGCCCGCACGCCCGGCCGGCCGCCCGGGTGCGAACCCCACCGCACCCGCCCGGTCCCGCCGCCCAGCCCCCGGAGTCTGTCCGCATGAAGCGCCACCTGATCTCGGCCGCCGACCTCACCCGCGACGACGCCATCCTCGTACTCGACACCGCCGAGGAGATGGCCCGCGTCGCCGACCGGCCGATCAAGAAGCTGCCCACCCTGCGCGGCCGCACCGTCGTGAACCTCTTCTTCGAGGACTCGACCCGCACCCGTATCTCCTTCGAGGCGGCCGCCAAGCGGCTGTCCGCCGACGTCATCAACTTCTCCGCCAAGGGCTCCTCGGTCTCCAAGGGCGAGTCCCTGAAGGACACCGCGCTCACGCTGGAGGCGATGGGCGCCGACGCGGTCGTCATCCGCCACCACTTCTCCGGCGCCCCGCACCGGCTGGCCACCTCCGGCTGGATCAACTCCTCGGTGGTCAACGCGGGCGACGGCACCCACGAGCACCCCACCCAGGCGCTGCTCGACGCGCTGACCATGCGCCGCCACCTGTCAGGCGTCGGCCGCGACCTCGACGGGCGCCGGATCACCATCGTCGGTGACGTGCTGCACAGCCGGGTGGCCCGCTCCAACGTGCTGCTGCTCACCACCCTGGGCGCCGAGGTCACCCTCGTCGCCCCGCCGACGCTGCTGCCGATCGGCGTCGAGACATGGCCCTGCCGGGTCTCCTACGACCTGGACGCGGTGCTCGCCAAGTCCGACGCGGTGATGATGCTGCGGGTGCAGCGCGAGCGGATGAACGCCGCGTTCTTCCCCACCGAGCGCGAGTACGCCCGCCGCTACGGCCTGGACGGGCTGCGGATGGCGGCCCTGCCGGAGCACGCCATCGTCATGCACCCCGGCCCGATGAACCGCGGCATGGAGATCACCGCCGAGGTCGCCGACTCGCCCCGCTGCACCGCCGTCGAGCAGGTCGCCAACGGCGTCAGCACGCGGATGGCCGTGCTCTACCTGCTGCTCGGCGGCTCCGAGCCGGCGATCGCCCCGGCCCGTACCGAGACCGCCGAGACCGCCGAGCCGGCCCGGCCCACCGACGCCCCCCGCCCCACCGAAGCCGCCCGTACCGAGGAGAGCAAGTAACCATGAGCAAGATCCTGATCCGCGGTGCACGGCTGCTCGGCGGCGAGGCCCGGGACGTCCTGATCGACGCGGGGACCGTCGTCGCGGTCGGCACCGACCTCACCGCGGAGGGCGCCGACTTCGTCGAGGGCGAGGGCCGTATCCTGCTGCCCGGCCTGGTCGACCTGCACACGCACCTGCGGGAGCCGGGCCGTGAGGACTCCGAGACGGTGCTCACCGGTACCCGCGCGGCGGCTGTCGGCGGGTACACGGCGGTGCACGCGATGGCGAACACCTTCCCGGTCGCCGACACCGCCGGTGTGGTGGAGCAGGTGTGGCGGCTCGGCAAGGAGTCCGGGTACTGCGATGTGCAGCCGGTGGGCGCGGTCACCGTCGGGCTGGAGGGCAGGAAGCTCGCCGAACTGGGGGCGATGGCCGACTCCGCGGCCGGTGTGCGGGTCTTCTCCGACGACGGGAAGTGCGTGGACGACGCGGTGATCATGCGCCGCGCGCTGGAGTACGTGAAGGCGTTCGACGGGGTCGTGGCGCAGCACGCGCAGGAGCCGCGGCTGACCGAGGGCGCGCAGATGAACGAGGGCATCGTCTCGGGTGAGTTGGGCCTGACCGGGTGGCCGGCGGTCGCGGAGGAGTCGATCATCGCGCGGGACGTGCTGCTGGCCGCGCACGTCGGCTCGCGGGTGCACATCTGCCACCTGTCGACGGCCGGGTCGGTGGAGATCGTACGGTGGGCGAAGTCCAAGGGCTGGGACGTCACCGCCGAGGTCACCCCGCACCACCTGCTGCTCACCGACGAGCTGGCGCGTACCTACGACCCGGTCTACAAGGTGAACCCGCCGTTGCGGACCGAGGCGGATGTGGTGGCGCTGCGGGAGGCGCTGGCCGACGGCACCATCGACTGCGTCGCCACCGACCACGCCCCGCATCCGCACGAGGACAAGGACTGCGAGTGGTCCGCGGCCGCGATGGGGATGGTGGGGCTGGAGACCGCGCTGTCGGTGGTGCAGCACACCATGGTCGACACCGGGCTGCTGGACTGGGCCGGGGTCGCGGACCGGATGTCGACCCGGCCTGCCGCGATCGGGCGGTTGGTGGGGCACGGTCGGCCGATCGCCGTCGGCGAGCCCGCGAACCTGGTCCTGCTCGACCCGGCATACCGTGGGACCGTCAACCCCGCGGACTTCGCCTCCCGCAGCCGCAACACCCCCTACCAGGGCCGCGAGCTGCCCGGCCGGGTCATCGCGACCTTCCTGCGGGGCCACGCCACGGTCATGGACGGGAAGCTCACGTGACGACTCTGACAGCGCTGGCGGCCACCGCCGCCGAGGGCGGCAAGCACTCCGCGAAGGTCACCCACTGGTCGGACCGGCTCGGCTGGATCATCGGGCTCGTCCTGGTGATCGGCCTGGTCTACTGGCTGATGCGGCAGGGCTGGCAGTGGCGCCGCACCCTCCAAGGCGGCCTGCCCGAGCTGCCGGCCGCCCCCGAGGACCCGGCCGAGCTGGGCGAGCCGCTGCTGGTGATGGACGGCCGCTACCACGGCTCCACCACCGCCGGGCAGTGGCTGGACCGGATCGTCGCGCACGGCCTCGGCGTACGCAGCAGGGCCCGGCTCACCCTGACCGCGGGCGGCCTGCTGGTCGAGCGCACCGGCGCACCCGGCTTCCTGGTGCCGACCGCCGCCCTGCGCGGCGCCCGGCTCGACCAGGCCATCGCCGGCAAGGTGCTGCCCGAGGGCGGCCTGCTCGTCGTCACCTGGGAGCACGGCGGCACCCTCATCGACTCCGGCTTCCGCTCCGAGCACGCCGCGCAGCACCCGGCGTGGGCTGAGGCCATCACCGAGCTGAGCGGCGAACGCGCCGTGGCATTCAGCACCGAGAAGACCGAAAAGGAAGGCGCACGATGACGACCTCCACCCGGGCGGCCACCGCGCCCGCCGTACTCGTCCTGGAGGACGGCCGCATCTTCCGCGGCCGCGCCTACGGGGCCGTGGGGGAGACCTTCGGCGAGGCCGTGTTC
This sequence comes from Streptomyces sp. NPDC088194, assembly GCF_040702025.1. Classification (NCBI taxonomy): domain Bacteria; kingdom Bacillati; phylum Actinomycetota; class Actinomycetes; order Kitasatosporales; family Streptomycetaceae; genus Streptomyces; species Streptomyces sp. NPDC088194. Next base: position 112,502 of record NZ_JBFBIV010000004.1, read on the forward strand.
TCCACCGGCATGACCGGCTACCAGGAGACCCTGACCGACCCCTCGTACCACCGCCAGGTCGTCGTCATGACCGCCCCGCACGTCGGCAACACCGGCGTCAACGACGAGGACCCCGAGTCCCGCCGGATCTGGGTGGCCGGATACGTGGTGCGCGACCCCGCCCGCGTCCCGTCCAACTGGCGCTCCCGCCGCACCCTCGACGAGGAGCTGACCGCGCAGGGCGTGGTCGGCATCAGCGGCATCGACACCCGCGCGCTCACCCGCCACCTGCGCGAGCGCGGCGCCATGCGGGTCGGCATCTTCTCCGGCGACGCGCTGTCCGACGACGGCACCCTGCTGGCCCGGGTCCGGCAGGCCCCCGAGATGGCCGGCGCCGACCTGTCCGCCGAGGTCGCCACCACCGAGGCGTACACCGTGCCCGCGATCGGCACCAAGCGCTTCACCGTTGCCGCCCTCGACCTCGGCATCAAGGGCATGACCCCGCACCGCATGGCCGAGCGCGGCATCGAGGTGCACGTGCTGCCCGCAAGCGCCACCGTCGAGGAGGTCTACGCGACCGCGCCCGACGGGGTGTTCCTGTCCAACGGCCCCGGCGACCCCGCCACCGCCGACCTCACCGTCATCCAGGCGGTCCTGGAGCGCGGCACCCCGCTGTTCGGGATCTGCTTCGGCAACCAGCTCCTCGGCCGCGCGCTGGGCTTCGGCACCTACAAGCTCAAGTACGGCCACCGCGGCATCAACCAGCCGGTGCAGGACCGTTCCACCGGCAAGGTCGAGGTCACCGCGCACAACCACGGCTTCGCCGTCGACGCCCCGCTCGACCGGATCAGCGACACCCCCTACGGGCGCGCCGAGGTCAGCCACGTCTGCCTCAACGACAACGTGGTGGAGGGGCTGCGGCTGCTCGACAAGCCGGCCTTCAGCGTCCAGTACCACCCGGAGGCGGCCGCGGGCCCGCACGACGCCGCGTACCTGTTCGACCGCTTCACGTCTTTGATGGACACAGTTCTGAAGGAGGGCCAGCGTGCCTAAGCGCACCGATATCCAGTCCGTCCTGGTCATCGGCTCCGGCCCGATCGTCATCGGCCAGGCCGCGGAGTTCGACTACTCCGGCACGCAGGCGTGCCGGGTGCTCAAGGCCGAGGGCCTGCGGGTGATCCTGGTCAACTCCAACCCCGCCACGATCATGACCGACCCGGAGATCGCCGACGCCACCTACGTCGAGCCGATCACCCCCGAGTACGTCGAGAAGATCATCGCCAAGGAGCGCCCCGACGCGCTGCTGCCCACCCTCGGCGGCCAGACCGCGCTGAACACCGCGATCGCGCTGCACGAGAGCGGCGCGCTGGCCAAGCACGACGTGGAGCTGATCGGCGCCAACGTCGAGGCCATCCACAAGGGCGAGGACCGCGAACTGTTCAAGGGCGTGGTCGAGGCGGTCCGGGAGAAGATCGGGCACGGCGAGTCCGCCCGCTCGGTGATCTGCCACACCATGGACGACGTGCTGGCCGGCGTCGACACCCTCGGCGGCTACCCGGTCGTGGTCCGGCCCTCCTTCACCATGGGCGGCGCCGGCTCCGGCTTCGCCCACGACGAGACGGAACTGCGCCGGATCGCCGGCCAGGGCCTGACGCTGTCGCCGACCACCGAGGTGCTCCTGGAGGAGTCCATCCTCGGCTGGAAGGAGTACGAACTGGAGCTGATGCGCGACAAGCACGACAACGTGGTGGTCGTCTGCTCCATCGAGAACTTCGACCCGATGGGCGTGCACACCGGCGACTCCATCACCGTCGCGCCCGCGATGACGCTCACCGACCGCGAGTACCAGATCCTGCGCGACATCGGCATCGCGGTGATCCGCGAGGTCGGCGTCGACACCGGCGGCTGCAACATCCAGTTCGCGGTGAACCCCGCGGACGGCCGGGTCATCGTGATCGAGATGAACCCCCGGGTCTCCCGCTCCTCCGCGCTCGCCTCCAAGGCCACCGGCTTCCCGATCGCGAAGATCGCCGCCCGGCTCGCCGTCGGCTACACGCTCGACGAGATCCCCAACGACATCACCGAGCAGACCCCGGCGTCCTTCGAACCCACCCTGGACTACGTGGTGGTGAAGGTGCCGCGGTTCGCCTTCGAGAAGTTCCCGGCCGCCGACGCCGCGCTCACCACCACCATGAAGTCGGTGGGCGAGGCGATGGCGATCGGCCGCAACTTCACCGAGGCGCTGAACAAGGCGCTGCGCTCGCTGGAGAAGAAGGGCTCGCAGTTCGACTTCGCGAGCCCGGTCGACCCGGCCGCGAAGGATGCCCTGCTGGAGACGGCCGGCGTGCCCACCGACGGCCGGATCAACACCGTGATGGCCGCGATCCGGGCCGGCGCCACCGCCCAGGAGGTCTTCGACGCCACGAAGATCGACCCGTGGTTCGTCGACCAGCTCTTCCTGATCAAGGAGCACGCCGACGAGCTGGCCGCCGCCGACCGGCTCGACCCGGACCTGCTCGCCGACGCCAAGCGGCACGGCTTCTCCGACGCCCAGATCGCCGCCATCCGCGGCCTGCGCGAGGACGTCGTACGCGAGGTCCGGCACACCCTCGGCATCCGCCCGGTCTACAAGACCGTCGACACCTGCGCCGCCGAGTTCGCCGCCCGCACGCCGTACTTCTACTCCTCCTACGACGAGGAGTCCGAGGTCGCGCCGCGCGAGAAGCCCGCGGTGATCATCCTCGGCTCCGGGCCCAACCGGATCGGCCAGGGCATCGAGTTCGACTACTCCTGCGTGCACGCCTCCTTCGCGCTGCACGACGCCGGGTACGAGACCGTGATGGTCAACTGCAACCCGGAGACCGTCTCCACCGACTACGACACCTCCGACCGGCTCTACTTCGAGCCGCTCACCTTGGAGGACGTGCTGGAGATCGTGCACGCCGAGACCCTCGCGGGACCCGTCGCGGGCGTGATCGTCCAGCTCGGCGGGCAGACCCCGCTCGGCCTGGCACAGGCCCTGAAGGACAACGGCGTGCCGGTCGTCGGCACCTCGCCCGAGGCGATCCACCTCGCCGAGGACCGCGGCGCGTTCGGCCGGGTGCTCGCCGAGGCGGGCCTGCCCGCGCCCAAGCACGGCACCGCCACCTCCTTCCCCGGCGCCAAGGCCATCGCCGACGAGATCGGCTACCCGGTCCTGGTCCGCCCCTCCTACGTGCTCGGCGGGCGCGGCATGGAGATCGTCTACGACGAGACGCGGCTGGCGGCGTACATCGCCGAGTCCACCGAGATCAGCCCGACCCGCCCGGTGCTGGTCGACCGGTTCCTCGACGACGCCATCGAGATCGACGTCGACGCGCTCTACGACGGCCACGAGCTGTACCTCGGCGGCGTCATGGAGCACATCGAGGAGGCCGGCATCCACTCCGGCGACTCCGCGTGCGCGCTGCCGCCGATCACCCTCGGCGGCCACGACATCAAGCGGCTGCGCGCCTCCACCGAGGCGATCGCCGCGGGCGTCGGGGTGCGCGGCCTGATCAACATCCAGTTCGCGCTGGCCGGGGACATCCTCTACGTGCTGGAGGCCAACCCCCGCGCCTCGCGCACCGTGCCCTTCACCTCCAAGGCGACCGCCGTGCCGCTCGCCAAGGCCGCCGCGCGGATCTCGCTCGGCGCGACCGTGGCCGAACTGCGCGCCGAGGGGCTGCTGCCCGCCACCGGCGACGGCGGCACCCTGCCGCTGGACGCGCCGATCTCCGTCAAGGAGGCCGTGCTGCCCTGGAGCCGCTTCCGCGACGTCCAGGGCCGCGGGGTGGACACCATCCTCGGCCCGGAGATGCGCTCCACCGGCGAGGTGATGGGCATCGACGCGGTCTTCGGCACCGCCTACGCCAAGTCGCAGGCCGGCGCGTACGGCGCGCTGCCCACCAAGGGCCGGGCGTTCATCTCGGTCGCCAACCGCGACAAGCGGGCGCTGATCTTCCCGGCGCGGGCGCTGATCGAGCACGGCTTCGAGCTGCTGGCCACCTCCGGCACCGCGGAAGTGCTGCGCCGCAACGGCATCGAGGCGCGGGTGGTCCGCAAGCAGAGCGAGGGGACCGGGCCCGACGGCGAGCCCACCGTCGTCACCCTCATCCACGAGGGCGAGGTCGACCTCATCGTCAACACCCCGTTCGGCACCGGCGGCCGGCTCGACGGCTACGACATCCGTACGGCCGCCGTCGCGCGGGGCGTCCCGTGCCTGACCACGGTGCAGGCGCTGGCCGCGGCGGTCCAGGGCATCGACGCGCTGACGCGTGGCGACATCGGGGTGCGCTCCCTCCAGGACCACGCGGCGTCGCTGGCGCTGGCCCGGGCGGAGTAAGGGCGCCTCCGGGGGGTGCGGGGAACGGTGCGCGAGCGACCCGTCGTCGTGGCGCGCCGTGCCCGCAGGCCCAGCCCCCGCGGCGGTGTCCCCGGACCAACGGCCGGTGGACGGCTGGTCGCGCAGTTCCCCGCGCCCCGTTGGGGCGCCCCCCTTCGGGGCACGATGCCCTACCCCGAGATGACAGGCGAGACGATGTACAAGCTGTTCTTCGAGCTGGTGTTCCGCAGGATGGACGCCGAGAAGGCGCACCACCTGGCCTTCCGGTGGATCAGGCTGGCCGTGCGGGTGCCGGTGCTGCGGACGTTCCTCGCGGCGGCGCTGGCGCCGCGGTACGAGAGCCTGCGCACGGAGGCGCTCGGCCTGCGGATGCACGGCCCGTTCGGGCTGGCCGCCGGCTTCGACAAGAACGCGGTCGCCATCGACGGGATGGCGATGCTCGGCTTCGGCCACGTGGAGATCGGCACCGTCACCGGCCAGGCCCAGCCGGGCAACCCGAAGAAGCGGTTGTTCCGGCTGGTCGCCGACCGCGCGCTGATCAACCGGATGGGCTTCAACAACGACGGGTCGGCGGCGGTGGCCGCCCGGCTCGCCGCGCGCAGGCAGGTCTTCCGGACCACCGTCGGCGTCAACATCGGCAAGACCAAGGCCGTCGCCGAGCAGGACGCGATCGCGGACTACGTGACGTCGACCGAGCGGCTGGCCGCGCACGCCGACTACCTCGTGGTGAACGTGTCCTCGCCGAACACCCCGGGCCTGCGCGACCTCCAGGCCACCGCGGTGCTGCGCCCGCTGCTGACGGCGGTGCGCGAGGCCGCCGACCGCACGGTCACCACCCGCCGGGTGCCGCTGCTGGTGAAGATCGCCCCCGACCTCGCCGACGAGGACGTGGACGCCGTCGCCGACCTGGCGGTGGAGCTGGGCCTGGACGGCATCATCGCCACCAACACCACGATCGGCCGGGACGGGCTGCGCTCGGACCCGGCGCTGACCGCGGAGACCGGCGGCCTGTCGGGCGCGCCGCTCAAGGCCCGCTCGCTGGAGGTGCTGGGCCGGCTGTACGGCCGCGTGGGCGACCGGGTCACCCTGGTCGGCGTCGGCGGCGTGGAGGACGCCGAGGACGCCTGGCAGCGCATCCTCGCCGGCGCCACCCTGGTCCAGGGGTACACCGCCTTCATCTACCGCGGTCCGTTCTGGATGCGCGGCATGCACAAGGGGCTGGCCGCCCGGCTGGCCGCGAGCCCGTACGCCACCCTCGCCGACGCGGTCGGCGCGGAGTCCCGGAAGGTGACCGCATGACCGGCAGCACGAACCCGCAGGCGGGCGCCCTCGGACCGGGGTCAGGGCAGCCCGAGCCCTTCGGCGCCCGGCTGCGCGGGGCGATGGACACCCGGGGCCCGCTGTGCGTCGGCATCGACCCGCACGCGCGGCTGCTGACCGACTGGGGCCTGAGCGACGACCCGGGCGGCCTGGAGCGCTTCGCGCTGACCGTGGTGGACGCGCTGGGCGAGCACACCGCGGTGTTCAAGCCGCAGTCCGCGTTCTTCGAGCGGTTCGGCTCGCGCGGAGTCGCGGTGCTGGAGAAGGCGGTGGCCCGGGCCCGGGAGGCGGGCGCGCTGGTGCTGATGGACGCCAAGCGCGGCGACATCGGCTCCACCATGGCGGCGTACGCGGCCACCTATCTCGACCCGGGCTCCCCGCTGTTCAGCGACGCGCTCACGGTCAGCCCGTACCTGGGCTTCGAGTCGCTGCGTCCGGCACTGGACGCCGCAGCGGCGTCGGGCGCGGGCGTGTTCGTCCTCGCGCTGACCTCCAACCCGGAGGGCGGGCAGGTGCAGCGGGCGACCGCGGCCGACGGCCGGTCGGTGGCGCAGGTGATGCTGGACGCCATCGCGGCGGAGAACTCCGGTGTGCGGCCGCTGGGTTCGGTCGGCGCGGTGGTCGGGGCGACGCTCACCGAGGCGGGCGCGGACCTCGCGGTGAACGGCCCGCTGCTGGCCCCCGGTGTCGGCGCCCAGGGCGCGACCCCGGCCGATCTGCCCGCGCTCTTCGGCGCCGCGCTGCCGAATGTGCTGCCGAGCGTGAGCCGGGACGTGCTGCGGCACGGCCCCGACCCGGTTGCTTTGTTGAAATCGGTACGAGCTTATGTGGATCAGGTGCGGGAGGCCGTGACCGGCACGGGTGAATCGAGCGGTATTACCGGCGGGTAATAGGGTCGGGAAACGGCCAAAAAAAGGGCCGCTTTCAACAACCTGGCCCATTGACGCCGAAACCTGTTCCGGTTTGTCCCGTATATCCCGCTGGATCGAGTCTGACCAGGACTTTTCATCTGTTCTCGCTGACTTGGGCCGCCGGGACCGCTAGTCTCCGACAGGAGCGCGCCGCCCAGGTGCGCCGCAGGTCGACCGGTACCCCCGGTCGGCTCGTACTCCCTATCCGATTGCTCTACATCCGAGGTGACGTAGGCGTGGCTCTTCCGCCCCTTACCCCTGAACAGCGCGCTGCCGCGCTCGAAAAGGCCGCCGCGGCTCGCCGGGAGCGCGCCGAGGTCAAGAACCGGCTCAAGCACTCCGGCGCCAGCCTGCACGAGGTCATCAAGCAGGGCCAGGAGAACGATGTCATCGGCAAGATGAAGGTCTCCGCCCTCCTTGAGTCCCTTCCTGGCGTCGGCAAGGTCCGCGCCAAGCAGATCATGGAGCGGCTCGGCATCTCCGAGAGTCGCCGGGTGCGTGGCCTGGGTTCCAACCAGATCGCTTCCCTTGAACGCGAGTTCGGCGGCGCCCCCGCCTAGGCCCTGCCCGACGGATGTCGCCCGCCGTGCAGGCGGGACGGCGCTGTCCGTCGGACGTGGCCATGACTCCGGGTCCCGCCGCTCTCGGGAACCGGGGATAATCGCTGCATGAGTTCTCCAGCCTCACCGGGGGCGGCCAAGCCCCTCGCCTCGCAGGGGGCTTCCCCGGCCGCCCCGGTCAGACATCCGCGACTGACCGTGCTCTCCGGCCCCTCAGGGGTCGGGAAGAGCACGGTCGTCGCCCATCTGCGCGCGTCCCACCCCGAGGTATGGCTCTCGGTGTCCGCCACCACCCGCAGACCTCGCCCCGGTGAACGCGACGGGGTGCAGTACCACTTCGTCGACGACGACGAGTTCGACAAGCTCGTCGCCAACGGCGAACTGCTGGAGTGGGCGGAGTTCGCCGGCAACCGGTACGGGACTCCGCGTCGCGCCGTACTCGACCGGCTCGCCGCCGGTGCGCCGGTGCTGCTGGAGATCGACCTTCAGGGCGCGCGGCTGGTGCGTACCTCGATGCCCGAGGCGCACCTGGTCTTCCTCGCCCCGCCGAGCTGGGACGAGCTGGTCCGCCGGCTCACCGGCCGGGGCACCGAGTCGCCCGAGGTGATCGAGCGGCGGCTGGCGGCCGCGAGGGTCGAACTGGCCGCCGAGTCCGAGTTCGACGAGACGCTTGTCAACACCTCCGTCGAGGATGTAGCGCGTGAGCTGCTAGCCTTGATGGAAATCGGGTGACCTCGCGAGCACCGCGCGGTCACCCGGCAGCGAGCCCCCGGTCCGGGGGCGTCGCCCAGAAGTCCTTCCACAAGTAGGGGTAGGTAGAGCGTGTCCTCTTCCATCACCACGCCCGAGGGCATCATCAACCCGCCGATCGACGAGCTGCTCGAGGCCACCGACTCCAAGTACAGCCTGGTGATCTACGCGGCCAAGCGCGCCCGCCAGATCAACGCGTACTACTCCCAGCTCGGCGAGGGCCTGCTGGAGTACGTCGGCCCGCTCGTGGACACCCACGTCCACGAGAAGCCGCTGTCCATCGCGCTGCGCGAGATCAACGCCGGCCTGCTGACCTCCGAGGCCGTCGAGGCGCCGCCCACCCAGTGAGGTGAGCACCAGCACACATCCCGGGCCCGGCGGCGCGACCGCCGGGCCCGTGGTGTGTCATGGGGTGTGCGAGCGAGTGGGCACGGCAACGTGACGGCGCGGCGGAACGGAGCGGAGCGGGCATGAGCAGGCCACAGGTCGTACTGGGTGTCAGCGGCGGCATCGCCGCGTACAAGGCGTGCGAACTGCTGCGCCGCTTCACCGAGTCCGGGCACGACGTCCAGGTGGTGCCCACCGACGCGGCACTGCACTTCGTCGGCGAGGCGACCTGGGCCGCGCTGTCCGGCAAGCCCGTCTCCACCCGGGTCTGGGACGGCGTCCACGGCGTCCCGCACGTGCGGATCGGGCAGCACGCCGACCTCGTCGTGGTCGCCCCCGCCACCGCCGACCTGCTCGCCAAGGCCGCGCACGGCCTCGCCGACGACCTGCTCACCAACACCCTGCTCACCGCCCGCTGCCCGGTGGTCTTCGCGCCCGCCATGCACACCGAGATGTGGGAGCACCCCGCCACCCGGGAGAACGTCGCCACGCTGCGCCGCCGCGGCGCGGTGGTCATCGAGCCAGCCGTCGGCCGGCTCACCGGGGTCGACACCGGCAAGGGCCGGCTGCCCGACCCCGACGAGATCCACCAGGTCTGCCGCCGCGTCCTCGCCCGCGGGGTGACCGCGCCGGACCTCGCCGGCCGCCACGTCGTGGTCAGCGCCGGCGGCACCCGCGAACCGCTCGACCCCGTCCGCTACCTCGGCAACCGCTCCTCCGGCAAGCAGGGGTACGCCCTGGCGCGTACCGCGGTCGCGCGCGGCGCCCGGGTCACCCTGGTGGCCGCCAACACCGAGGCGCTGGCCGACCCCGCGGGCGCCGACGTGGTGGCCGTAGGCACCGCCGAGCAGCTGCGCGAGGCCGTGCTGAAGGCCGCCGCCGACGCCGACGCGGTGGTGATGGCCGCGGCCGTCGCCGACTTCCGCCCGGCCGCGTACGCCACCAGCAAGATCAAGAAGAGCGACGACGGCGCCGGGCCCGCGCCGGTGGAGCTGGTCCGCAACCCCGACGTCCTCGCCGAGCTGTCGGCGCACCGCGCCCGCCCCGGGCAGATCGTGGCCGGTTTCGCCGCCGAGACCGACGACGTGCTGGTCAACGGCCGGGCGAAGCTCACCCGAAAGGGATGCGACCTGCTGGTCGTCAACGAAGTCGGCGGCGGCAAGGCGTTCGGCACCGACGACAACGAAGCGGTGATCCTCGGCTCCGACGGCAGCGCCACGCCGGTGCCGCACGGTCCGAAGGAGGCGCTGGCCGATCAGGTGTGGGACCTGGTCGCCGCCCGACTGGCCCAGAGCGCTCGGCACTGAGCCGTCCGCCGACCGCGAACGGTCGATTCGTGAACAGTCGGTGAAATGAGCCGGCGCCCGTCCGTTCCACCGGCCGGGACCGCCTGCACGTGCACGGCTGCGCGCGGGCCGGGCGGACCGCGCAGCTCACGGGCCGCGGCGCCCTGCCGGGAGCGGTCGTCGGCGGTCACCGGAAGCGACACGATCGGCTGACGAACGGGCGCCGAGTGGCCGGTGAGTGGACATCGAGTCGCAGGTTGTGGCATATCCAAAGAACGAGATGCCTGGTCCGTCCCCGGGACGCTCACGCTAAGCTGACTGCGGAGCGCCGGGCGCAGCCCTGTGCACTCCACCAGCTTGAGCCAGCAGCCGCTGCAACCCCAGGGAGCGATGTGTCCCGCCGTCTGTTCACTTCGGAGTCCGTGACCGAAGGTCACCCCGACAAGATCGCTGACCAGATCAGCGACACCATCCTCGATGCCCTGCTGACCGCCGACCCGTCCTCGCGGGTGGCGGTCGAGACGCTGATCACCACCGGCCAGGTGCACGTCGCCGGTGAGGTCACCACGACCGCGTACGCGGACATCGCCTCGCTGGTGCGGGGGAAGATCCTCGAGATCGGTTACGACTCCTCGAAGAAGGGCTTCGACGGCGCGTCGTGCGGCGTCTCGGTGTCGATCGGCGCGCAGTCGCCGGACATCGCGCAGGGCGTCGACACCGCCTACGAGAAGCGGGTCGAGGGTGGCGAGACCGACGAGGACGAGCTGAACAAGCAGGGCGCGGGCGACCAGGGCCTGATGTTCGGGTACGCCTCCGACGAGACGCCCGAGCTGATGCCGCTGCCGATCACACTGGCGCACCGGCTGTCCAAGCGGCTCACCGAGGTCCGCAAGAACGGCACCATCCCCTACCTGCGGCCCGACGGCAAGACCCAGGTCACCATCGAGTACGACGGCGACAAGGCGGTCCGGCTGGACACCGTCGTGGTCTCCTCGCAGCACGCCTCCGACATCGACCTGGAGTCGCTGCTCACCCCCGACATCCGCGAGTTCGTCGTGGAGGTGGAGCTGAAGGCCCTGCTCGACGAGGGCATCAAGCTCGACACCGACGGCTACCGGCTGCTGGTCAACCCGACTGGGCGGTTCGAGATCGGCGGCCCGATGGGCGACGCGGGTCTGACCGGCCGGAAGATCATCATCGACACGTACGGCGGCATGGCCCGGCACGGCGGCGGCGCCTTCTCGGGCAAGGACCCGTCCAAGGTGGACCGCTCGGCCGCGTACGCGATGCGCTGGGTCGCCAAGAACGTGGTGGCCGCGCGGCTGGCGTCGCGCTGCGAGGTCCAGGTCGCGTACGCGATCGGCAAGGCCGAGCCGGTCGGCCTGTTCGTCGAGACCTTCGGCACCGCCAACGTCGACGTCGAGAAGATCGAGCAGGCCATCGGCGAGGTCTTCGACCTCCGCCCGGCCGCGATCATCCGCGACCTGGACCTGCTGCGGCCGATCTACGCCCAGACCGCCGCGTACGGCCACTTCGGCCGCGAGCTGGACGACTTCACCTGGGAGAAGACCGACCGGGTCGACGCGCTCCGCGCCGCGGTGGGCCTGTAACAGGTCCGTCCGCCACCCCTGGAGCACGGTTCCCGGACCTTGCGGCAGACGGTGGCTCGTCACGTCCTCGCGCCCCTGGGGGTGCGACTCTTCCCTCGCGGAGGAGCCGCACCCGTCCAGGGGCGCGGTGCTGTCGTGGACGTCTGGTAAGAATCACAGGGTGAGCGGCGACAACGGACCCGAGCGGGGGGCCTCCGAGGAGGCGGCCGGGGGCGGCGAGCCCTCCGAGGCGGGGCACAGCAGCGGGAGCGGGGAGCAGCTCGCGCTGATCCGGGAGACGGTCCGCAAGTCCCAGCAGCCGCGGGCCAAGCCGCGCACCTGGCGCGGGGCCGCACTCGCCGAGGGCCTTCCGGTGGCCCGGGTGCTGGTCGACAAGGGCCTGGTCCACCTCGACCAGTTCTTCGACTACGCGGTGCCCGCCGCCATGGACGCCGACGCCCAGCCCGGGGTGCGGGTGCGGGTCCGGTTCGGCGCGCGCGTGGTCAAGGGCCGCCGCGAGGGCGGCACCCTGCACGACGGCTTCGTGGTCGAGCGCCGTACCGACAGCGACTACGCGGGCCCGCTCGCACCGCTGGCCCAGGTGCTGTCCACCGAGCCCGTGCTCACCGCGCCGCTGCTGCGGCTGTGCCGCCAGGTCGCCGACCGGTACGCGGGCGCGCTCGCCGACGTGGTGCAGCTCGCCGTGCCGCCCCGGATGGCCCGGGCCGAGCGCGACCCCTCGCCCGACCCCCGCCCCGATCCGGCGGTGCCGCCGCCCGCCACCTGGTCCCGGTACGCCACCGGCCCTGCCTACCTGCAGGCACTCGCCCGCGGCGACACCCCCCGCGCGGTGTGGCTGGCGCTGCCCGGCCCGCACTGGCCGCAGGAACTGGCCACCGCGCTGGCCACCACGCTCGCCTCCGGGCGCGGCGCGCTCGCCGTGCTGCCCGACGGGCGCAGCGCCGCGCGCGTCGACGCGGCCCTCACCGAACTGCTCGGCGCCGGCCGCCATGTCCTGCTCACCGCAGACGCCGGTCCCGAGGAGCGCTACCGGCGCTGGCTCGCAATCAGCCGCGGCACCGTCAAAGCGGTGGTCGGCACCCGCGCGGCGATGTTCGCACCCGTGGCCGACCTCGGCCTGGTCGCCCTGTGGGACGACGGCGACTCCAGCCACGCCGAGCCGCACGCCCCGCAGCCGCACGCCCGTGACGTGCTGCTGCTGCGGGCCCGCGAGGAGCGCACCGCGTTCCTGCTCGGCGGGGTCACCACCACCGTCGAGGGCGCGCAGCTCGTCGACAGCGGCTGGGCACTGCCGCTGGCCGCCGCCCGCGAGCAGGTGCGGGCGGCCGCGCCACTGGTCCGTACGGTCGGCGACCTGGACCAGGCACGCGACGAGGCGGCCCGCGCGGCCCGGCTGCCGTCGCTGGCGTGGCAGGTCACCCGCGACGCGCTGGCCCGCGGCCCGGTGCTGGTCCAGGTGCCCCGGCGCGGCTACGTACCCCGGCTGGGCTGCGACACCTGCCGGGCCCCGGCCCGCTGCGCGGCCTGCGCCGGGCCGCTGGAGGTGCGCGAGGAGGGCGGCACTCCCGCGTGCGGGTGGTGCGGGCGGCCGGCGGCGGACTGGCACTGCCAGGAGTGCGGGGGGTTCCGGCTGCGGGCGCGGGTGGTGGGGGCGCGGCGGACGGCGGAGGAGCTGGGGCGGGCCTTCCCCCGGGTGCCGGTGCGGACGTCGGGGCGGGACACCGTGCTGGCCACGGTCGGCGGCGCTCCCGCGCTGGTGATCGCCACGCCCGGGGCCGAGCCGGTCGCGGACGAGGGTTACGCGGCGGCGCTCCTGCTGGACGGCTGGGCGCTGCTGGGCCGCCCGGACCTGCGCGCGGCCGAGGAGGCGCTGCGGCGGTGGGCGCTGGCCGCGGCCCTGGTCCGGCCGGCGGGGGAGGGCGGCACCGTCGTGGTGCTGGCCGAGCCGACGCTGCGGCCGGTGCAGGCGCTGGTCCGGTGGGACCCGGCCGGGCACGCCGTGCGCGAGCTCTCCGAACGTGCCGAGCTGCGCTTTCCGCCGGTGGCCCGGATGGCGGCGGTCGCCGGGCCGCCGGCGGCGGTGGCCGAGTTCGCCGATCTGGTCCGCCTCCCCCCGGGCACCGATCTGCTCGGGCCCGTGCCCGTACGGCGCCCTGCCGGCACCGAGCCCTGGGAGCGCCTGCTCTTCCGGGTGCCCCCGGGCACCGGCGCCGCGCTCGCCGCCGCGCTCAAGGCCGCGCAGGTCGCGCGTGCGGCCCGCAGCGGGAACACGGCTCCCCTCCAACTCCGCATGGACCCACCCGACATCGGATAGGCCGCGCGGCGCCTGCGGCGCCACGCGGACGCCCTGGCGGGGTGCCCGGGTGGAAGACGCCCACCCTTCCCCTGGCGGGGTGCCCGCGCGGAAGACGTCCACCATCCAGGGGCGCGGGGAACTCCCCCAGAGGGGGGACCCCCAGTGCCCAGCCGCGATGGTGGCGCGCGTCGCCACCGGCCGGAAGGGGCAGTTGCTGTCGTGTCCGGACCACCGGCCGGTGGTGGGCTTGTCGCGCAGTTCCCCGCGCCCCTGGGGCGAACCGTCGTCCGTCGGGGCGTCCGGCGCCCGGGGAAGGGGGCGCCGTCGCTCGTCGGGGCGTCCGAGGCCCGGGGTGGGGCGAACCGTTGTCCGTCGGGCGTCCGGGGGGCGGGGTCGGGGGGCCGTTGTGGGTCAGGGCATGCGGGGGCTGGGGAAGGGGGCGCCGTGGGTCCGTTCAGGCCCCGTGCCAACGGACTGCACCGGCTGATCCTCCTCCACGGTGCGGGCCGCGGGCACGGTTGGCGTGGAGCCCTCCGCAGGAGCCCGCCGGGACCCGTACCGGCGGTGCACCGCCTGTTTCGTGACCCCCAGCGCGGACCCCACCGCGTCCCAGGAGAACCCGAGCGAGCGGTCGAACTCCACCGCGGCCGTCACCAGGGTCTCCACACTGTCCCGCAACTCCTGGGCGAGCCGCACCGTCGGAGCCGGCGCCCGCCCGTACACCACGAACCCGGCCGAGGGCCCGCCGCGCCGCGGTCGGTAGACGTTCCCGAGCTGGGCGGTCAGGGTCCGCAGCGCGTCCACCTGCCGGCGGACCCGTTCGATGTCCCGCACCAGCAGGTGCAGGCTGGCCCGTGCCTGAGCATCGGGAGTTGCGTGGTCGGGCATCAACAAGCCTCTCCAACCGACGATGACAAGGATCGGGCCGCACGTTGCAGCCGTGTGCGAGCCCGATTTCGGTCAAACTCTCTTGACCAACGCGCCACCGCCCCCAGGAGTCACGCCCGACCGGCGCGGCGGCCGCCCCGGGGGCGCGCGCCGTCCGCGTGCACTCCCTGTCGCGGACCGCCCTAGAATTGACCCCCGCCCGCCGTCCGCCCGTGGTGCGCCCGGCGCCCCGACCGCCCCAGGAGACCCTGCCCGTGTCCGTCAAGCCCATCCGCCTGTTCGGCGACCCGGTGCTGCGCATGACGGCGCAGCCGGTCACCACCTTCGACCTCGAACTGCGCACCCTCGTCAAGGACTTGACCGACACCATGCTGGAGGCCCCCGGCGCCGGCCTGGCCGCGCCCCAGCTCGGCGTGTCCCTGCGGGTGTTCACCTACAACGTCGAAGGCGAACTCGGCCATCTGATCAACCCCGAACTCACGCTCAGCGACGAGTCGCAGGACGGCCCCGAGGGCTGCCTGTCGCTGCCCGGCCTCACCTACGACTGCGAGCGCGCGTTCGGCGTCGTGGCCCGGGGCTTCAACATGTACGGCGACCCGGTCACCCTCGACGGCACCCAGCGGCTGGCCCGCTGCATCCAGCACGAGACGGACCACCTCGACGGCATCATCTTCGTCGACCGGCTCGACGCCGAGCGGCGCAAGGAGGCGATGAAGGCGATCCGCGAGGCCGACTGGGGCGCGCAGGGCGCCCCGCGGGTGAAGATCTCGCCGCACGACACGTTCGGCCGCGCCCTGTGAGCCGTGCGGCCGCACACCGAGCCCCCGCCGGCCGAGCCGTCACCCGCCGTACCGTCACCCGCCGAGCCGCCGCCCACCGAGAGGTACACCCCGCACGATGAAGCTCGTCTTCGCCGGCACCCCCGAGGTCGCCGTACCCGCACTGGACGCCCTGCTCGCCTCCGACCGGCACGAGGTCGTCGCCGTCGTCACCCGGCCCGACGCCGTCGCCGGCCGCGGCCGCAAGCTGCTGGCCAGCCCGGTCGCTCAGCGTGCCGAGGAGGCCGGGATCGAGGTGCTCAAGCCGGCCCGGCCGCGTGACGAGGACTTCCTGGCCCGGCTGCGGGAGATCGGCCCGGACTGCTGCCCGGTCGTCGCCTACGGCGCACTCCTGCCGAAGGTGGCGCTCGACGTGCCCGCCCGCGGCTGGGTGAACCTGCACTTCTCGCTGCTGCCCGCCTGGCGCGGCGCCGCGCCCGTGCAGCACTCCGTGATGGCCGGGGACGAGGTGACCGGCGCGTCCACCTTCCTCATCGAGCAGGGACTGGACTCCGGGCCGGTCTACGGAGTCGTCACCGAGGAGATCCGGCCCCGCGACACCAGCGGTGACCTGCTGACGCGGCTCTCGCACAGCGGGGCGCGGCTGCTGGTCGCCACGATGGACGGCATCGACAGCGGCGACCTCGTCGGCCGGCCGCAGCCCGCCGACGGGATCACCGTCGCGCCCAAACTCACCGTCGAGGACGCGGCCGTCGACTGGACCGCGCCCGCGCTGCGCGTCGACCGGCTCATCCGGGGGTGTACGCCTGCCCCTGGGGCGTGGACGCTGCTTGCCGGTGAGCGGGTCAAGCTCGGGCCGGTCGTTCCCGAGCCCGACGCGGAGGCCCTCGCGCCCGGGGAGATCTCGGTCACCAAGAAGGCCGTCTTCGTGGGCACCGGCAGCCACCCGGTCCGGCTCGGCGACGTGCAGGCGGTCGGCAAGAAGATGATGGGGGCCGCGGACTGGGCCCGGGGCACCCGGATCGAACCCGGGAGCCGGTTCGGGGCCTGAGCCCCCCGGGGCGCCCCGTTCCGCAAGTGCGGCCCCTTACGCTTGTAGGCGAGCCGTACCCCCGTAAGACATGACCGGAGCACCTTTGAAGAGCACGCAGGGCAAGCCGTACCGCCGTCCGCAGAAGGACCCCGTCAGGGTGCTGGCGTTCGAGGCGCTGCGGGCGGTGGGGGAGCGGGACGCGTACGCGAACCTGGTGCTGCCGGGGCTGCTGCGCGCCGCGGAGCAGGAGGCGGTGAAGAAGGGCCGCACCTTCGACCGCAGGGACGCGGCGCTCGCCACCGAGCTGGTGTACGGCACGCTCCGCCACCAGGGCACGTACGACGCGGTGATCGCGGCCTGCGTGGACCGCCCGCTGCGCGAGGTGGACCCGCCGGTCCTGGACGTACTGGCGCTGGGCGCCCACCAGTTGCTCGGCACCCGAATCCCCACGCATGCCGCGGTCTCCGCGAGCGTGGAGCTGGCCCGGGTGGTGCTGGGCGACGGGCGGGCGCGGTTCGTGAACGCGGTGCTGCGCCGGATCTCCGCGCAGGACCTGGACGGGTGGCTGGCGCAGGTCGCCCCGCCGTACGACGAGGACCCGGAGGACCACCTGGCCGTGGTGCACTCGCACCCGCGCTGGGTGGTGACGGCGCTGTGGGACGCGCTCGGCGGCGGCCGGGCCGGCATCGAGGACCTGCTCGCGGCCGACAACGAGCGGCCCGAGGTCACGCTGGTGGCCCGCCCGGGCCGCAGCACCCCGCAGCAGATCGCCGCGTCACTGCCCCCGGAGACGACCGAACCGGGCCGCTGGTCGCCCTACGCGCTCCGGCTCGCCGAGGGCGGCGACCCGGCCGCGGTGCCGGCGGTCCGCGACGGGGACGCCGGGGTCCAGGACGAGGGCAGCCAGCTGGTCGCCGCCGCGCTGGCCGCGGCGCCGCTGGACGGTCCCGACACGCGCTGGCTCGACGGCTGCGCGGGCCCCGGCGGGAAGGCGGCGCTGCTCGCGGCGCTGGCCGCCGAGCGCGGCGCGCTGCTGGTCGCCGCGGAGAAGCAGCCGCACCGGGCCCGCCTGGTCGGCCGCGCGCTGCACGGCAACCCGGGCCCCTATCAGGTGGTCGTCGCGGACGGCACCCGCCCGGTGTGGCGGCCCGGCTCCTTCGACCGGGTGCTGGTCGACGTGCCCTGCACCGGTCTGGGCGCGCTGCGCCGCCGCCCGGAAGCGCGCTGGCGGCGCCGCGCGGAAGACGTCGGCGGCTTTGGACCGCTCCAACGCGCCCTGCTCACCGAGGCGTTGACGGCGGTACGGCCCGGCGGGGTGGTCGCGTACGCGACCTGCTCCCCGCACCTGGCCGAGACCCGCGCGGTCGTCGACGACGTGCTGCGCTCCTCGCAGGCCCCCGACGCCGACCCCGTCGACGCCCGCCCCCTGCTCCCCGGCGTCCCCGCCCTCGGTGACGGCCCCGACATCCAGCTGTGGCCGCACCTCCACGGCACCGACGCGATGTACCTCTCCCTCCTCCGCCGCCGCTGACCACCGCTGCCCCCGGACCCCCGCGGGGTCGTCAGTGGCCGGCGGCCGCCAGGCGGCGGGCGTCACTGATGTGGTGGCCGATGTAGCGGGCGAGGAGGTACGCGTCCTCCGGGCGGTCCGCCCAGCGGACGACACGGCGGATCAGGCTGACGCTGCCGAGCGTGACGCCCTCGCGGGCGAGGACGAAGACGAGGACGAGGAACGCGCAGCGGGCGTTGCCGTCGTCGAAGGGGTGGAAGGAGCAGACGTCGAGGTACGCGCGTGCGGCGCGGGCCGCCGGCGCGAGGTCCTGCCCGTCGCCCCGCGCGCTTTCGGCCAGGCACGCCTCGAACCGCGCGCGGGTGTCCGGGCCGATGCCGTAGCGCTCCCGGCCCTCCTTGGCGAAGGCGGGCAAGGTGCGGAAGGCCGGTGGCGGCGAGCCGGCCGGGGTGCCCAGGACATGCCGATGCCAGCCACGCAGCAGCGCGAAGTCGAGGACGGCGCCGCGCGCGGCGTCCGCCCGCACCAGCTCCAGCGCGATGAGCAGGCCCTCCGCGCGGGCGGGGTCCAGGGCGCCGTCGAACGCGCGGACATCCTCCGCCGCGCCGTCTCGCGGCGGTGCCACCGGTCCTTCCCCGCCGCCGCCCGGGTCCTGGTCCCACGGCACCGTCGCGCGCACCGCGAGCCAGCGTTCCAGGTGGTCCGGCAGCCGGCGGACGGGCGGCGCGGCGTCCTCCGGCCGCACGGACAGCGCGAGCTTCTCCACGATGTCGTTCACCAGCAGCGTGTCGGGACCGGTCCAACTGTTGAACCTGCCGCCGATCGCCTGGTCGACGAGCCGCTGGGCGATGTCGGGCGCCACCGCGGCACGGCTGAGGAACCAGGTCAGCACCTGCCGGCAGTGTCCGTACCACCCGCTGCCGCAGCCGGTGCGGTCGACGACCTGCAGGATCAGGTTCCGGGAGACGGACTCCCACAGGACACGCTGGCTCTCGATGTCCGCCAGCTCCAGCGGGTAGACCGCGAAGCGGTCTGCGAGGCTCTCCAGCCACGCGCGCCACTCGCACAGCGCCGCCACGACCCGGTCGAGCGTCTCCTGCGGGGTGGTGACCGAGTCGCGCGGGCAGCACCAGTGGCTGACCGGCCCTCCGTCGAAGTCTCCCTCGTCCCGTGACCAGCGCCAGCCCACGGCCCAGTCGCCGTAGTACTCGGCGAGGGCGTGGGACATCGCGTCGGCCCAGAGGCGGGCCTCGTGCCACGACCAGGCGACGTGCTCCGGGTCGCGGAAGGGGACGTCAGGACGGTGCGGGACGCGCCGGGCCGGTCCGAGCGCGTGCACCACCCGCGCCGCGGACCGGCTGTCGAAAGGGTGACGGGCGGGGTCCACGTCGTCCCACGTCAGCAGGCCGGGGTTGAAGGTCGAGACCACGACGCGAGCATGGCACGGGCAACGGGCGTTCGCCCACGGGGTTTTGCGATCCCGGTGTGAACCCGGGGCCCGGTGGCGCAGGGGGCGGCCCCCGGCGCGGGTGTGGTGCGCGCCGGGGGCCGCGGTTCGGAGGGGTGGGGTCAGGACAGGCTCCACTGCTGGTTGGCGCCGCCGTTGCAGGTCCACAGCTCCAGCGCGGTGCCGTTGGCGTTGCCGGCCGGTTTGTCGCCGCCGGTGACGTCGAGGCACAGGCCGGACTGGGTGCCGGTGATGGTGCCGTCCGGGTTGAGGTGCCACTGCTGGTTGGCGCCGCCGTTGCAGGACCACAGCTCGACCTTGGTGCCGGAGGCGGTCTGGTTGTCGTAGGCGTCCAGGCACTGGGTCCCGCCGTACAGCCGCAGTTCACCGGCCGAGGTGAGGGTGACGGCCTGGTTGCTGCCGCCGTTGCAGTCCCAGATGTCGATCGCGGTGCCGGGGGCGATCGCGCCGCCGTTCGCGTCCAGGCAGCGGTGCGAGGAGGCGCCGAGCAGCGGGTGGGTGGTGCCGACGCTGCTGCCGCTGCCGGGGGAGACCCGGAACATCACGGTGCCGTGGCCGGGCACGGAGGCCGAGATCGCGCCACTGGTGGTGCTGACCTCGTTGGTCCACAGGTTGGTCAGCTTGTACGACGAGGCGGACGGTGCGGAGACCGCGGCGGCCGTGGTGCTGATGGTGGCCGTGCCGGAGTTCTCGTTGAACAGCGCCACCGACACGTCGCCGTTGGACAGCGGCTTGGTGAGCACGTCGAGCCCGCCGGAGGACGACACCTGGGTGCCCTGCTTGCCCAGCGAGTCCTGGTCGACCGCGATGACCGCCTTGTTGCCGTAGAGCGACAGCGTGGCCGGGGTGGCCGAGCGCAGGTCGGTGCCGGCGATCAGCGGCGCGGCCATCTCCGCCCACAGGCTGAACTCGCTGCGGTCCTCGGTGAAGGACATGCCGTTGCCGACCTCCAGCATGTCCGGGTCGTTCCAGGCGCCCGGGCCGGCGTACTGCGCGAGCTGCACGTTGCTGTGGTAGATCGACAGCATCGAACCGAACGACGCGTTGATGTCACCCGTGGTGCGCCACAGGTTGCCGGTGGCGGCCCCCCAGGTCCACACGTTGTCCTCGCCCCACTCGCACATGCTGAAGACGATGGGCCGGCCGGTACTGGCGAGCGCGTCCCGCATGGCGTCGTAGCGCTGCTCCCAGGGCACGCCCTGGTTGTTGCAGTTGTCGTACTTCAGGTAGTCCACGCCCCAGGACGCGAAGCTGTTCGCGTCCTGCTGCTCGTGGTCGAGGCTGCCGGGGTAGCCGGCGCAGGTGGCGGTGCCGGCGCTCTCGTAGATGCCGAGCTTGAGGCCCTTGGCGTGGACGTACGCCGCGGTGCCGCTGATCCCGTCGGGGAACTTCGCCGGGTCGGGCACGAGGTTCCCGGCCGAGTCGCGGTTCTTCGTCATCCAGCAGTCGTCGATGTTGACGTAGGTGTACCCGTCGTCCTTCAGGCCCGAGGAGACCAGGTAGTCCGCGGTCTGCTCGATGAGCTGCTCGCTGACGTTGCAGCCGAACGCGTTCCAGTCGTTGAAGCCCATCGGGGGCGTACGGGCCAGGCCGTTGTCCAGGGCGTGCGCCCGGGGGGTCGAGCCGAACAGGACGAGCAGGGAGAGCATCAGCAGGGCCGCGGCCGCGGCCGCTGCCGCCAGCGGCCGGCGGAGCGGGCGCGCGTACCCGTGCGGGAGCGCTGGTCGTGCGGGTGCTGTGGGGCGCATCGTGCCGTCTCCTTCGGTGGGGGGAGGGGCGCGCGGGCACCGTGAATGGGGCGCGGAGCGGGCGGCGCCCACCGCCGCGTGTTGCAAAATGACCGACGGTGTTGGAAGTCGGCACGACGAAGTGTCGGCTTGTGTTGATACTCCGTCAAGAGTTCTGACGGGAGTGCGCCGCGGCGGGTTACCGGGAGGTACCACAGCTGCCGGCCACGCCCCTGCCCGCGCCGTGCTCGTGCCCTGCTCACGCCGCTGCCCACGACGGCTCGCGCGCTTTCCGCGGCGCGCGCCCCTTCGCCCGCCCGGCCCCCGCCCGGCCCGCGCCCGCCCCGTAGCGGCCCCGCGGACCGGCCGGCCCGCACCCCGCAGTCACGGGCCGTCGCACACGCGCGCGTCGGATCTGGTTTGCTTGGGCACCATGACCGCGCAGATCAACCCCAGCATCCTGTCCGCCGACTTCGCCCGGCTCGCCGAGGCGGCCGACGCGGCCAAGGGCGCCGACTGGCTCCATGTCGACGTGATGGACAACCACTTCGTGCCGAACCTGACACTGGGCCTGCCGGTGGTCGAGGCGCTGGGCCGGGCCACGGACATCCCGCTCGACTGCCACCTGATGATCGACCAGCCCGACCGCTGGGCGCCGGGGTACGTCGAGGCCGGCGCTGGCTCCGTCACCTTCCACGTGGAGGCCGCCGCCGCGCCGGTCCGGCTGGCCCGCGAGATCCGCGCCAAGGGCGCCCGCGCCTCGATGGCGCTGAAGCCGGCTACCCCGATCGAGCCGTACGAGGACCTGCTGCCCGAGCTGGACATGCTGCTGGTGATGACGGTCGAGCCCGGCTTCGGCGGCCAGGCGTTCCTCGACATCATGCTGCCCAAGATCCGCCGTACCCGGGCACTGATCGACAAGTACGGCCTGGAGATGTGGCTCCAGGTCGACGGCGGGGTCTCCGCGGAGACCATCGAGCGCTGTGCCGAGGCCGGCGCCGACGTCTTCGTGGCCGGCTCCGCGGTCTACGGCACGGACGATCCGGCCGCCGCGATCCGGTCGCTGCGGGCACAGGCCGACGCGGCCGGCGCGCACTGAGCGCCGGCGAGCCGTATGGTGCTGCCTCACGCGGCGGCGTCCGGTACGGCGGCGTTCCGTACGCCGGGGGAACGGCAGCGGACCGGCGGTCGAACGGTCGGAGCGGATCACTCCGTACGGCCGGATCGGCCCCGGACTACGCGCCCGTAACCCCCGGCGTCTGGGAAGATGGCAGCGGAGCTGATCAGATGGGTGACTGGGGAGAGCCGACGTGAGCACAGGCCGCGCACAGGTGCGCATGGGCCCGGGCGAGATGGTCCAGGCCGCGGCGATGGCACGTCGCTTCTACCTGGAGGGCAAGTCCAAGATCCAGATCGCGGAGGAGTTCGGGGTCAGCCGCTTCAAGGTGGCCCGGGTGCTGGAGACCGCGCTCGAACGCGACCTGGTGCGGATCGAGATTCGGGTGCCCGCGGAGCTCGACGCCGAGCGCTCCGACGCGCTGCGCGCCCACTACGGGCTGCGGCACGCGGTCGTCGTGGAGACCCCCGCCGACCAGGCCGACGCGCCCGACCCGGAGAACCTCGGCGCGGTCGCCGCCGACCTGCTCGGCGAGCTGGTCAGCGACGGCGACGTGCTCGGCCTCGCCTGGGGCCGCTCCATCATCACCATGGCCAACGCGCTGGACCGGCTCGCGCCCTGCACCGTCGTCCAGCTCACCGGGGTGTACGACGTCGGCACCGCCGAGCGCGGCTCGGTCGAGGCGGTCCGCACCGCCGCGGCCGTCTCCGGCGGCGAGGCCCACCCGCTGTACGCGCCCATGGTGCTCGCCGACCCCGCCACCGCCGCCGCGCTCCGCGCCCAGGGCCAGATCGCCGCCGCGATGAGCTACTTCGAGAAGGTCACCGTCGCGGTCGTCTCGATCGGCTCCTGGGAGGCCGGGATCTCCACGGTGTACGACGCCGTCTCCGGTGCCGAGCGCGAGCACTACGCGAGCCTCGGGGTGGCCGCGGAGATGTCGTCGCACCTCTTCGACGCCCGCGGGCGCCGGGTCGGACGGGATCTGCGGGACCGGTGCATCACGATCGACGCGGATCGGCTGCGCCGCATTCCGGAGGTGCTCGCCATCGCCGGGGGGATGCGGAAGGCCGAGGCGATCAACGCGGTGCTGCGGTCCGGGTTGGTGACGAGCCTCGTGACGGACACGGCCGCGGCGGATTTCCTGCTGCACTCCACCGGGCCGGCGCCCCGTCCCGCGCTGGACCGGGTCGACCCGGACGGTTCGCTGGCCACGGGTGGCTAGCGTGACCCTCCGGGGTGCGCGGTTCCGTCGGTTGGGGGACCACCCGCCGGTGGTGGGTTGCTCGCGCGGTCCCCGCGCCCCTTCGGGTCGCACCCTTCTTCCGGGGAAGAGGCCGCACCACCCCGGAGGGTCCCGCCAGTACGGTGGACGAGCCCCGGGTACGTCGTGTGTGTCTGACCGCCCCGGGTGATCGGGGTGAACCGGCCCGAGCCCGGGGGGCGTTGGCGGAAAGCGAACGGTGCGGCGCCCGCCCCGCCGGGCGGGCGCCGCACCGATCGGTGTCGGTGACTACGCGATGTGGGACACCGCGTCCGCCTCGTCCTCGTCCATGTCGCGTTCCGGCAGCTGCTGCACGGTCAGGCTGATGTTGACATCGTGCAGGGGGCGACCGCTCGCATGCCAGACGGACAGCGTGTACGGGCTGAAGGGGTAGCGCGCACGGAACTCGGGTACCTCGACCCGGCCGTGCACGAGGCCGTCGGCCGACGAGGCCAGGCCGGACTGGGCGGGCACGTCGCCGTACGACCGCAGCACCTCGTACATCGGCGCCGGAACGGCGATGTCGTGCTGCTCCGCCTCGTGGGTGATCCCGGCCCGGAACACCGCGGCCGCGGCCATGTCCAGTTCGGTCACCCTGTCGAGTTCGGCGCGGTCCGGGAGCGGACGTCCCTGCTCGGCGAGCGCCTCGTACAGGAAGTCCACGGCGGCGCGGGCATGCCGGGCGGCGCGGCCCTCGTCGCTCACCATCCGGCGCAGTATCGCCTGGTAGTGGATCTCCTCCTGGATCATCGACCGCCCGGCGTGGCCGTAGATCGTCTTGGCGTCGAAGTTGTCCGGCTCGCGCCAGGCACGCTCGTAGTCGGCCATCAGCCAGGCCACGACCGGGTCCTCGACCTTCTCGCGCAGGAAGGTCTCGAGCAGTTGGAGCAGGTCGACCGTGCGCGCCCCGGAGGTTTCGGCGAGCACCCGCAGCGTGCAGCGCAGCAGGCACTTGTGGAAGAGCGTCAGCGGCAGCCGAAGGACGATCCCGGTGAGCCAGTCCTCGAACGGCATCCGCGAGTGCTCGGTCACCACATCGGAATACAGGTCCGTGCTGCCCGGGTCGCAGGGCATGTGCGTGGTCCTCAGACCGTGCTCGTCGCGGAACCGCTCGTGTGTGTAGTCGGTGTTGTTCAGCAGGAACAGCGGGTAGACGACGGGGGAGCCGCCGGAGGCTATCGCCTCCTCTATGCCCTCCAGGAGTGATACGAGGGTCTCACCGGGCAGGCCCCAGATGAGGTCGGTGTAGGTCGGGATGTCCAGGGCGCGGAACTGGGTCTGCATCCGGCGGTAGTGCGACACCCGGATGTTCTTCCGGTTCGCGATCTGCAGCACCTCGGCGTTGAAGGACTGCGCGGACAGCGTGATGGCGCCGGTCAGCCCCGCCTTGTACAGGATGCTGGCGATCTCCACGACGCGGCCGTTGGTGTTCTTCGCCCAGTTGGTCATCACCAGCAGCCGCTTGTTGTAGCGCTGGCACAGCTCCACCACGTGTTCGGCGATCTCGACGTCGCGGGCGAGCATGCCGAAGTTGGCGTCGGCGATGAACATCCGGGTGTTGTCGGCGCAGACCCGGATGATCCGCTCCAGTTCGGCCTTGATGCGTTCCATCGAGAACTGGCGGACCCTGGAGTTGGTGGCCCCGGTTCCCCAGTAGCAGAAGGAGCAGGAGTAGGGGCAGCCGCGGTTGGTCTCGTACACCAGCATCTGGGACCGCGCGATGTCCTCGTCGGACCAGACGTCGCCCTCGAACGGCGAGGGCAGTTCGTCGAAGTCGGCGATGCGCGGGGCCTCGGCGGTGGTCTCCACCTCGCCGTCGGTGCGAAGGAAGCTGATGCCGGGAACTTCGGCGAGTTCCTTCTCGGCGGCGGCCCGCTCCTCCTGGTGCAGGAAGACCCGCAGCAGGTCGCGGAAGCGGATCTCTCCTTCGCCGTGGACGAGGACGTCCACCCAGGGTGCCTCCGCGAACACGGCATCCTGCTGGTGCGTCACGTCGTTGCCGCCGAGCACGATGCGGCAGTTCGGCCAGCGCTCCTTGACCCTGCGGGCCAACTCCGTGGAGCTGGCCCGGTTCCAGTAGTACACCGTGAAGGCGACGGCCAAGGGGTTGTCCAGGGCGTCCAGCACCTTGGCGCAGGCGCCCTCGAAGGCGTCCCCGGCCTTCATGTACACGTGCTTGGTGAAGGAGCAGCTCGCGGCGAGCTCCGGGTCGGCCTGGGCGGCTGCCTGCATGTAGCCGAGTACGGCGCTGTAGCGGACGCTTGGCATCACGGTCAGGTCGACCAGGTGCACTTGGCGCGGCTCATCGGTGGCAGGGCGCGGACCGGGCCTGGTCGACACGTCGGCTGACGTCATTTCACAATCCTTCTCGTAATTCGGGTGCTTGGCCGGTGGGGGAGAACCCGCCGGCCGGCCGGAGCAGGCGGGCCATGGAACTCCAGACCGTGCTGGGAGTCCGCCGGCCGTCGCCGGCCGGTGGGCCCGAAGCACTGGAAATCAGGTACAGGTGTGCAACTAGAGGTGGAGCAACAGTAGTTGGTGCACACGGTACGGCGGCCCGACCCCTGATCCCGGAGACACGACGACCCGGTCCCGAAGATCTGAGAGCGCGGTCGCGAGGGGAAGTCCGCATTGCCCTGCCGACCGGGATGGACACCTGCCGGGGCCCTCACCCGGCACGGCGGCCGGGATCGGAGGGGTGGCCAGCGGCGTGACCCTCCGGGGTGCGTGGTTCCGTCGGTTGCGGGATCACCCGCCGGTGGCGGGCTGCTCGCGCGGTTCTCCCGGAGCTTCGCCTGGGTGGGGGCGCCCCCGGCGGAGCCAGGTACCCGCACGCGCCCCTTCAGGGCGCACCCTTCTTCCGGGGAAGAGGCCGCACCACCCCAGAGGGTCCGCTAGCCACCCGAAGCCGCGGTGTCGGCGGGGTCCTCGCCTTCCACGATGACGGCCAGTTCGCTGTCGGTGTGGCGCCAGAAGAGTTCGGCGTCCCGGAGGATGTCCTTGACGATCCGCCACTCCCGCGGGAGTTCCGCGGCGAAACCCTGCCAGTTGCGCACGTGCAGCCGCCGGCCGCCCGGCTCGACCGGCCACCAGGACAGGTCGGTGAGGCAGTCCGCGAGCGCGTCCCAGTTGCGCCCGAACCAGTCGGGCAACCGCAGGTCGGCGGAGACCCGGTCCATGAACTCCTGCCGGTCGCCCACTCCGGCCAGATCGAGCACGAGCATGCGCCGATGCTGCCACAGCCCGGCGCGAAGTCCCTGGTGATCGCGGGTGCGCCGCGCCGTGTCCCCCGATACGGCGGCGGCCGGACCGCAGGAGCGGCGCGGCGGCGCGCATCTTCCTGTGGCACGCCTGTGACCGGAAGGCGACCGTCCGCCGCGCCGCGCCCTCTACGATCGACGCCATGCATCTCGGGGGACTGACACGCGTACACGGCCACAGCTACCACCATCACCACAGCTACGGCAGCGGCAGCGGTAGCGGCGGGGGCTCGGGGGGCCTGTCGACGGTCTTCGTGGTGCTGCTGGTCATCGTGGCCGTCGTCGCGCTCGCGGTGTGGGCGGGCAAGCGCCGGGGCGGCGACAGTTGAGCGGCGAGAGTTGAGCGGCGACGGCTGAGCGGCCCGCCCCCGGACCAAGGGGAGCGGGGGCACCCAGATCCGGGTCAGGCCCCGGGCAGGCGGTCGCGGACGTCGACGGCGAACTCCTTCACCTCGTCGGCGAGGTCCTTCACACCGTCGGTGACGCTCTCGACCGCGTGGTGCAGGGAGTCGCCCGCGTCGGAGGCGGCATGGCGGGTGCGGTAGGCCAGCGACGGCTTGCCGTGCGTGTCGGCCGCGGCCAGCAGCAGACCGCCGAGCAGCGAGACGTCCTGGTAGAAGCGGGCCCGCTCGCGGGCGCGCTCCCGCGGGTCCTCAAGTCGCCAGTACGGCTGCTCGGTGAGCACGCGCGGCACGAGCGTCGCCGCGAGCGCGGCCGCCGACACGCGCGGGAAGCGGCCCAGGGCGAGCAGCACGCCCGCGCCGAGCCGTACCGAGCCGGTGACCAGGGCGACCTGCCGCGGGTCCTGCGCGATCCGCCGGAGCCGGTCGGCCGGCGAGAGCCCGTCGTCGGGCGCCGGAGCGCCCTGCGGGTCGTTTCGGTCGTGCGGGTCGGACCGGTCGTGCGGGATGGACGGCCCGACCGGGGCGGCTGCCGCCGACTCGCGCAGAGTGGCGAAGCCGCCGCCGACGAACGTGGTGGCGAGCAGCGGGCGGGCGAATCTCCTCAGTACGGCCATGACGCCCACCTGCCCCGAGTCGCCCGGCCCACTCCTGGCGGGGCCGATCGCGGTCGCCACCGCCGACGGCGCGCCCACCGGCGCGCCGGGTTCACGCCCCCCGGCCGACCGCCCCCCGGCCGACCGCCCTCCGGCCGGCTGTCCCTTGGGCGGCGTCCCCCGCTCGCGGACGGCGGTGCGCCCACGGCCGCGCCACCTCGTACGCCGCGGCGACCCGCAGCACGGTGCCGTCGGCGAGGTGGCGGCCGACCACCTGGAGGCCGACCGGAAGGCCGTCGCGGGTCCGGCCGGCCGGCAGGCTCACCGCGGGCTGCCCGGTCAGCGACGCGGGGTAGTTGAAGCCGATCCACGCCGTGTCGGCCACCGCGCGGCCGTCGATCCGCTCCGGCCCCTGGACGCCGACCGGAAACGGCGCCACCGCCGCGGTCGGCGTGACCAGCAGGTCGTAGCGGGACATCAGCCCGGCCATCCGGTTGGCCAGCGCCTTGCGAGCGATGTTCGCGTCCGTCAGCTCCCGCGCCGTCCACGCGCGGGTCATCCAGGCGACGAGGTGCGGTGACATCTCGGTGCCGTACCGGTCCACGAGGGCGCGCATCCCGCTCAGGTCGGTCTCGGCGGTGATCACCGCCTGGAACGCCTCCGCCGGGTCCGCCCAGCCGGGCACGACCTCCTCCACCACGCAGCCCAGGTCCGTGAAGGCGCCGACCGCCTCGCCGACCACCCGGCGCACCTCCGGGTCCACCGGCAGGTAGCCCAGGTCCGGGCTGTAGGCGACCCGCAGGCCCGCGCACCCCTCGGCGG
Source organism: Streptomyces sp. NPDC088194 (assembly GCF_040702025.1). Classification (NCBI taxonomy): domain Bacteria; kingdom Bacillati; phylum Actinomycetota; class Actinomycetes; order Kitasatosporales; family Streptomycetaceae; genus Streptomyces; species Streptomyces sp. NPDC088194. The sequence goes on from NZ_JBFBIV010000004.1 coordinate 140,826, forward strand.
CGCCGGCCCGCGCGGCCGCGCGCCAGTCCACGTCGCCGCAGGGAACGGAGTGCCGGTCGCGCGGATCGGGCCCGGCGAGCACCGACAGCAGCAGCGCGGTGTCGGCGACGGTCCGGGTCAGCGCACCCAGGTGCTCGACGCTCTCCCATCCGGACATGCCGGGGAAGCGCTCGTCCCGACAGCCGGGCCAGACCGGTACCCGGCCCATCGAGGGCTTCATGCCGACCAGTTCGCAGAAGGAGGCCGGCACGCGCAGCGAGCACCCGCCGTCGCTGCCCAGCGCCACCGGACCGAGCCCGGCGGCCACCGCTGCGGCCGAGCCCGCGCTGGAGCCGCCCGGGGTGAGGGACGGGGCCCAGGGGTTGCGCGTGGGCGGGAAGAGCGGGTTGTGCCCTGCCGGGCTGTAGCCGAACTCGGTCGTGTTCGTCTTCCCGAGTACCACCCCGCCCGCGCCCCTCACCCGCTCCACCACGATGTCGTCCTGGTCGGGCACGTGGTCGCGGTAGGCGGGCGAGCCCGAGGTGGTGCGGATGCCGGCCGTCGCGATCAGGTCCTTCACCCCCAGCGGCACGCCCGCCAGCGGGCCGGCCGCCTCCCCGCGGGCGAGGCGGTCCGCGAGGTCCGCCGCCTCCGCCCTGGCCCGGTCGGGCACCGGCGTGCAGAACGCCCCCAACTCCGGGTCCACCGCCTCGATCCGCTCCAGCACGGCGTCCACCACCTCGACCGGCGACAACCGCCGGGCCGCCACGGCGGCGGCCACCTCCGTGGCGGGCAGGAAGCACAGCGCGTCGCGCTCGGCGGGCGTCACCGCCGCGCCGCCCCGGCGGCGACCGCGGCGGCGGCAGGCGCGCCCGGTGCGTGCGGACGGACCCGGGCCGTCACCAGGTGGTGGCCGCCGAAGGCGCACGCGGCGACGCAGAAGCCCAGCAGGGCGTCGAGCGAGCCGGGCTCCAGGTGGTGCAGCAGCCAGGCGGCGCCCGAACCGGCCGCCCAACTCGCCGTCGCGGGCCACCGCAGCCCGTGGTCCCGGCGGGCCGGCACGCCACCGGCCTGGGCCGCGGGGAGGCCGGGACCACCGGCCGCGGTGACGGCTCCGGTGACAGCTCCGGTGCCGGCCGCGGTGTCGGCTCCGGGCGCCGTGGTGGCGGAGCCCGCGGCCTCCCCGTTCTCCGCCCGGCGCCCCAGGAACTGGTGGACGATCAGCACCGCGCCGATGGGCGGCACCAGGATGCCCAGGAGTTGCAGCCAGCTCACGATCGACGTCCACACGCCGGTGAGCGCCAGCGCGGCGCCGGCCGCGCCCAGCAGGACCGCCAGCGGGCGCATCCGCAGCGGGGTCAGCCCTGACCAGCCCACCGCCGCGTTGTAGAGGCAGTGCGCGGCGACCGAGCCCAGGTTGGCCAGGGTGAACAGCACCGCGAGCGCGGTGATCCAGCCGCCGTGCCCGTCCAGCAGCCCGAGGAAGGAGCCGCCGTCGGTGGCCGGGTGCGCGGCACCGCCCGTGGCGACCACCGCGCCGCCCACCAGGTAGGCCACGGTGTTGCCGAACGGGAAGGCCGCCGCGGTCGCGTACACGGCCGAGCGGCCGTCACGGCTCCACCGGGTGAAGTCGGCGGTCATGGTGCCGGAGTCCGCGAACCCCGCCACCACGATCCCCACCGCCGACCAGAAGGTGATGCCGTGGTCGTGGCCGCGGTACGACAGGGCGCCGCTCGCGGTGGCGCCTCCGCGGGCCGCGTACCAGAACGCCAGTCCGGCGGTGAGCAGGAAGAGCGGCACCGCGACGAGGCCGACCAGCGACAGCGCGCGGATGCCGGTGACGGTGAGGGCGACGTAGACCACCGCGCCGAGCAGGGCGCCCCACACCGGGGTCCAGCCGAGCACCTGCTGGAGCGTGGTGCCGGTCAGCCCCACCTGGTAGGAGAACCAGCCGATCACCACGGTCGCGAGCAGGCCGGTGACCAGCAGCCTGCCGCGCGGGCCGAACGCGTCGGCCGCCTGCATGGCGAAGCTGCGGCCGGTGCGGCCGGCGTGGTGGCTGAGCGCACCGACGTATCCGAGCAGGGCGAGGTTGCCGGCGAGGATGGCCCAGAACCCCTCGCGCAGGCCGAGGTTGTACACGATCAGGCCGCCGAAGACGGCGTTGCCCAGGCACATCGGGAAGCCGCCCCAGACACCGGCGACCGACAGCAGGCTCTTGCGGGCGCCCGGTGGCACGGCGGTGTGCTCGTACTCCGCCCCCGTGCCGGCGGCGGGGCGATCGGGTCCGGTCACGGTCGGGTCCCCTGTTCGTCGGTCGGATGGTCCGGTGCATACACCCGCGGCGGCTGCGCGCGGGACGGTGGGACGGGTACGGGCGGGCGCGGGCGCGGGTGCGGGGATACGGGCGCGGGCCGGTCGGTCCCGGCGCCGGGGCGCTGGGAGACGTGCGCGGCCACGACCCGCCAGCCCTCGGGGAGCCGCACCCAGGTCTGGGACTGCCGGCCCACCCCCGGGACTCCGGCACGTACGAACACGGTCGTGGTGACCGCGAAGTCGGTGCCGAAGGTGGTGACTTCGATGCGGGTGCGGGTCCGATCCAGCCCGGCGGCCGGGCGGCCACGGCGGAAGGCCGCGATCTCCTCGGCGCCGAACAGCTCCTCCGTCGCGCCGAGCCGCACCGTGTGCGGGCCGTCCCAGAACAGCGCGTCGAGGACCGGGATGTCGTTGCCGGTCAGCGCGGCTTCGTACGCGTCCGCGAGCGCGGTCACCTCGGCGACGACGTCCGGGTGGTTGATCCGCGCACCCGGGGGGTGGGCGGGCACGTCGGCGGCCATGTCAGCGGGCCCGTACGGGGGACGGGCCGGCGGGCGCGGGGTGTGCCGCGGTCGCGGTGCCGGCCGGCTCGGCGCGGGCGAAGGTGAGCCGGCCGGCGAGGTAGGCGTAGACCGGGCCGAGCGCGTTCATGGCCACCACGCTCACCCAGGCCGCCCAGACGCTTCCCGCGTGGTAGCCGAAGCCGCCGAAGAACGTGGCGAAGTAGGAGGCGAAGCCGAGGAACATCCCCGGCACCAGCGAGGTCGCCCGGAGCCGGCCGGCGTACATCAGGGCCGTGTTGAGCACCAGGATGATCGCGGCGAGCAGCGCGTCCTGGGCCCAGCGGCCGCTGCTCACGTGCGGCCCGAGGTGCTGGTCGGCCAGCACGATGGCGAGCGCGAACGCCGAGCCCACCGGCATCGCGGCCCACAGCCGTGCGGCGTTGGCCAGGCTGAGCGGGCCCATCAGGTGCAGCCCGGCCCAGGAGACGAAGATCGCCCATGGCGGCAGGTTCAGGGCGGTGCCGCCGACGAAGGCGGTGGTGGCGGCGAGGACGGAGGCGGCGATCTCGTGCGGGACGCGTTCGCGCATGGCGGGCTCCTGGCGGGATGCGGTCGGGGTGAGGAGGGCTGCGGTGAGGAGGGCTGCGGTGCGGTGGGACGTGGTGCGGTGGGGTCCCGGCGCGAGCGAGGCGAGCCACCGGGCGGCGGCGCGGGCGCGCGGCGGGCGGAGAGCGCGCGGAGGGGGAGGGACCGAGGGGCGGAAGGGGCGGAGGGACGGTCGGACGGGAGGTCAGACGGCCTGCGGCACCCGCGCGTCGAGGACTTCGCTGGTACGGGTGGTGCGGGCCACGATCCGACCCCGCTTGACGACGTAGCGCCGGTCCGGGCGGTCGGTGAGGGCGTCCTCGCGGCGCCGGGTACCGAGCACCACGAGGTCGGCGCGGGCGCCGGGCCGCAGCCCGTAGTCCGCGTCGGTGCCGGTGATCCGGGCGGCGTCGGTGGTGGCCATCCGCAGGATGCGCTCGGTGTCGGCGGGGCTGCCCATGTGACAGGTCTGCGCCAGCAGCAGGCCGATGTCGAGCAGGTCGGCGTTGCCGAACGGGGTGAAGGCGTTGCGGATGTTGTTCGAGGAGAAGCCGGTCAGCACGCCCGCGTCGAGCAGTTCGCGGACCGGGGTGACGCCTCGGCGTACGGCCTGGGGGTCGGCGCGGCCGCCCAGGTGCAGGTCGGTGGCGGGCAGCGCGACCACCGCGACGCCGGCCTCGGCGAGGCGGGCGATCACCCGGGCGCGCTCGGCCGGCGGCCGGCCGGCGAGCGAGGTGACGTGGCCGAGCGTCACCCGGCCGGCCATGCCGTGCTGCTCGGTCGCGTCGGCGACGGCCTCGGCCAGCGCGAAGCGGGCGTCGCCCGCGTCGTCGGCGAAGTCGGCGTGCAGGTCGGCCGGCACCCGGAACTCGGCGGCCAGCGCGAACACGGTGTCGATGTGCCGTCGGCACGCGTCGAGGTCGCCCTCGTTGTACGCGCAGCCGCCCACCACGTCCGCCCCGCGCAGCAGCGACTCGCGCAGCAACGCGTACGTACCCGGGGCCCGTTCGATGCCCTCCTGGGGGAACGCCACGACCTGGAGGTCCACCAGGTGCCGGTGCGACTCGCGCAGTTCGAGCATCACGTCCAGGCCGGTCAGGCCCGCCAGCGGGTCCACGTCGGGGTGCGCCCGGATCAGCGTGGTGCCGTTCGCCACCGCCCACCGCAGCACCCGCTCGGCGCGGGCGCGTACCGACTGCGGGGTGAAGTCCCGCTTCAGCGCGCCGGTGACCTCGATCGCGCCGGCGAGGGTGCCCGACAGGTTGGGGCGGTCCCGGTCCAGCAGGGCCTTGTCCAGGTGCAGATGGGCTTCGATCAGGCCGGGCAGCACCACGAGACCGTCGCAGTCGACCGTCTCCGCCGCGGCGGCGTCCGCGGGTATCGCGCCCACCGCCGCGATCAGGCCGCCCGTGACCGCGATGTCCACGAGGTCTTCTCTTTCGGCGATCTTCGCGCGACGCAGTACGAGGTCGAACACGGGACGCTCCTTCCGGGTTCCGCGGCAGCGGATTCGGGCTCCTGGAAGGTGTATACAAATGGCTGATTACACGGTTCGGCGCATTTCGATGACGGCCGTGTTTCCGTGTCCTCTCCACCCGGCGCGCGCGGTCGCGGCAGCGCCGGGTGGACGTGATCGGCCCGGGCGGGCCGCGCCGGTCCGGGCCGCGGGGAGGATCAGGAGCGCCGCCGCAGGCGGTACGCCGCCTGCGCCTTCCGGATGTGCTCGGCGACCCGCTCCCGGGCCTGCTCGGGTTCGCGGTCGCGCAGCGCCCGGACGATGCCCTCGTGCTCGTCCCAGGACTCCGCCGCCCGCCGCGGAAGGCCGAGTGAATACACCCACGAGATCTTGTAGCCGAGCTGCGCCACGAGAGCGGCGAGCGTCGGGCTCCCCGACGCCTCCGCGAGCACCTGGTGGAAGCGGGTGTTGAGGGCGGCCAGTCCGGCCGGCCCGACGGCCGATCCGGCCGCCAGCGCCTCACGGGCCTCGGCGATCAGCAGTTCCAGGGTGGCGAGTTGTACGGGTGTGCGGCGCAGCGCCGCCCGCTCCGCGCCGAAGGGCTCCATCAACAGCCTTATCCCGAGCAGGTCCTCCGCCTCGGCCTCGCTCAACTCGGCCACGAAGGTGCCCGCGTACGGCCGCGAGTGGACGAAGCCCTCCGACTCCAGGGTGCGCAGCGCCTCCCGGACCGGGATGCGCGAGACCCGGTAGCGCGTCGCCAGCCCCTCCTCGGTCAACCGCTCGCCGGGCGCGAACACGTGGCCGACGACGTCGGCCCTGATCGCCGCGCACACCGTCTGCGTGGTGTCGCGCCGCCGCACCGCACTCCGCTCGGTCATCCGGCCGCCTCTCCCGTCTCCGTCGCTGCGTTAACCGACGTGTAACAGTTGTATGCAAAGGTCCCCGGCCATGAGCGTACTTCAGCCGTACGAGGGCGGGACCGACGGCTCGGTGTATCTCGCCGCGGACCGGAAGTCGACCTGCTGGGGCCTGTTGCCGAACGCCGCGAGCCGCCCCGTCCTGACCGTCGCGCCGGGCACCGCGCTGTGCCTGGACACCGTCAGCCACGAGGGCATCCTCCCGGACCAGGGCGCGGACCCGGCCGCCTTCTTCGCCGCCGCGGGCATCCCGGCCGGCCGGGTCCTGCGGGACGCGGCCGAACTCGCCGCCACCGCGCGGCCGTTCGACCCGGCGCGGCGCGGCCCGCACGTGGTCACCGGCCCGGTGGCCGTCGCCGGCGCCCGGCCCGGTGACGTCCTGGAGGTGGAGGTGCTGCGGCTGCGGCGCCGCACCGCGTACGGCGTGATCAGCAACCGGCACGGCCGGGGCGCGCTGCCCGGCGAGTACCCGGCGCCGCCGCCCGGCCACCCCGACGGCGCGCCGGTGCCGACCGTCAGCCTCGTCGCGCACGTGGACGACGACGGCCTGGGCCGGCTCCCGGTCGGCGACGGCCGCGCCGTGCGGTTCCCCCTCGCGCCGTTCCTCGGCATCATGGGCGTCGCCGCCGCGACCGAGCGGCCCGTGCACTCCGTGCCGCCGGGCCCGCACGGCGGCAACCTGGACATCCGCCTGCTCACCGAGGGCGCCCGGCTGTTCCTGCCCGTGCAGGTACCCGACGCGCTGTTCTACGCGGGCGACCCGCACTTCTCCCAGGGCGACGGCGAGGTCGCCCTCACCGCCTTCGAGGCACCGCTGCGCGCGACCGTACGGCTCGTCCTGCACTCCGACCCGGCCACCCGCCGGCTGGCCGCGCGCCTTGCCGGGCCGTACGCCGAGACCGCCGGGCACCACCTCGTCACCGGCCTGGACACCGACCTGGACGAGGCGGTCCGCAAGGCGACCCGCGCCGCGCTCGGGTATCTCGCCGAGCGGTGCGCGCTGCCCGCCCCGGTCGCGCTGGCCTACCTCAGCGCCGCGGTCGACGTGCGGATCTCGCAGGTCGTGGACGACGTGAAGGGCGTCCACATCTGCCTGCCGAAGGCCGATCTGGCGCCCCTGCTCACCGGGCCGTCCGGCCCCGGCGCGGGGACGATACCCGCATGACGCCCGCACCGCTGATCGACCCGTTCGTGCCCTGGCTCCCGGCGGACACCGCCCCGGCCGAGGTCCCCGCCGCCGGCACCGCCGACCAGGACGGACCGGTCGCGCTCGCCGGGGCACGGCTCGCGGTCAAGGACGTCATCGACGTCCAGGGCGCGCCCACCGGCAGCGGCCACCCGCTGCTGCTCGCCGCCGCGGCGCCGGCCCCCGCGCACGCCGCCGCCGTCGCGCGCCTGCTGTCCGCGGGCGCCCGGTACGCCGGAAAGACCCACACCGACGAACTCGCCTACAGCCTCGGCGGCACCAACGCCCACTACGGCACCCCCGCCAACCCCGCCGCACCGGGCCGGCTGACCGGAGGCAGTTCCAGCGGCACCGCGGCGGCCGTCGCCGGCGGCCTCGCCGACGTCGGGCTCGGCACCGACACGGCGGGCTCGATCCGGGTGCCCGCCTCGTACTGCGGCCTGTACGGGCTGCGCCCCACCCACGCGCGCGCCGACCGGCGGGGCATCGCGCCCCTGGCGCCGTCGTTCGACACCCCGGCGCTGCTCACCCGGACCCTGCCGCTGCTCACCGAGGCCGCCGCGGCGCTCCTCGCCGGCACCCCGCGCGACGACCGGCCGGTGCGGCGCGTCCTGGTCCCCGCCGACCTGTGGGGGTGTGCCGCCGACGGTGTCCGCGCCGCGCTGCGCCCCCGCGCGGACCGTCTCGGACCGGCGCTCGGCGTCCCGCTGGACGCGGCGCCGCTGTTCTCGGACGGTGCCCCGTGCGCCCACGCGGACGCCCGGGACGCCTTCACCCTGGTCCAGGCGGCGGAGGTGTGGCGCGCGCACGGCCCGTGGGTGCGCCGCGCCCGGCCCGTCTTCGGACCCCACGTCGCCGAGCGGCTGGCCCGGGCCGAGCGCGTGACCCCGGAGGCCGAGGCCGCGGCCCGCGCCACCGTGGCCCGGCTGGCCTCCTGGCTGCACCACCGCCTGGACGGCGCGATCCTGGCGATTCCCGCGACCCCCACCCCCGCCCCGCCCTATGGCACCTCCGTCCCCGCCTCGGGCGACCGTGCCGCCCTGCTCGCCCTGACCTGCGTGGCCGGGCTGGGCGGTCTGCCGGCCCTCACCCTCCCCGTCGCCCGGGTCGGCGGCCTTCCCGTCGGCCTGTGCCTGCTGGGCGGGCCCGGCGCCGACGAGTGCCTGCTTCGCACGGCGCCGGCCCTCCGGCGGTCCGGGAGCGCCGGGTGAGGCGGGGGAACTCCTGGCGCCCCCGGGAGGTCTTCGGAGAAAGCCACAAAACGCGACCGCGGGGAATCGGGCAAACCGACGAAGGCACCTCCGCCGGGTCCCGTGACCAGCGGATTTCGGGGATGATGGGCCGAGGAGCCGCAGCCGGGCCAGTCCCCGGCCCGTGCTGACTCCCCGCCCGCCCCAGTTGAACCCGCAGGTGAGAGAGTCGGTATGCGTTTCCTCAACGATGTCCAGCCCCCGTACGACCTGACGTACGACGATGTGTTCATGGTGCCCGGCCGCAGCGCCGTGGGCTCCCGGCAGGCGGTGGACCTGCGCGCGCCCGACGGCACCGGCACCACGATCCCGTTGGTCGTGTCGAACATGACCGCGATCGCCGGCCGCCGGATGGCCGAGACGGTCGCCCGCCGCGGCGGCCTGACCGTCATCCCGCAGGACATCCCGATCGACGTGGTCACCGAGGTCATCGGCTGGGTCAAGCAGCGCCATCTCGTGCTCGACACGCCGATCACCCTGGCGCCGTCGCAGACCGTCGCCGACGCGCTCTCGCTGCTGCCCAAGCGCGCGCACGGCGCCGGCGTCGTGGTGGAGGACGGCCGCCCGGTCGGCGTCGTCACCGAGGCCGACCTCACCGGCGTGGACCGCTTCACCCAGCTGTCCGAGGTGATGTCCCGGGACCTGCTGGTCCTCGACGCGGACCTCGACCCCCGGGACGCCTTCCACCGCCTGGACAACGCGCACCGCCGGATCGCCCCGGCCGTCGACGCCGACGGGCGGCTGGCCGGCATCCTCTCCCGCACCGGCGCGCTGCGCGCCACCCTCTACCAGCCGGCCGTGGACGCCGACGGCCGGCTGCGGATAGCCGCCGCGGTCGGTATCAACGGCGACGTGGCGGGCAAGGCGAAGCAGCTCCTGGACGCGGGCGTCGACACGCTCGTGGTCGACACCGCGCACGGCCACCAGGAGTCGATGCTCGCCACGGTGCGCGCGGTGCGCGCCCTCGACCCCCGGGTGCCGATCGTGGCCGGCAACGTGGTCGCGGCGGACGGCGTGCGCGACCTGATCGAGGCCGGCGCGGACATCGTCAAGGTCGGCGTCGGGCCCGGCGCCATGTGCACCACCCGCATGATGACCGGGGTGGGGCGGCCGCAGTTCTCGGCGGTGCTGGAGTGCGCGGCCGAGGCGCGGCGGCTGGGCAAGCACGTGTGGGCCGACGGGGGCGTGCGGCACCCGCGCGACGTCGCCATGGCGCTCGCGGCCGGCGCGTCCAACGTGATGATCGGCTCCTGGTTCGCCGGGACCCACGAGTCCCCCGGGGACCTCCAGCAGGCGGCCGACGGCCGGCTGTACAAGGAGTCGTTCGGCATGGCCTCCGCCCGCGCGGTGCGCAACAGGACCAGCGACGAGTCGGCGTACGACCGGGCGCGCAAGGCGCTGTTCGAGGAGGGCATCTCCACGTCGCGGATGTTCCTCGACCCGGCCCGGCCCGGGGTGGAGGACCTGATCGACTCGATCGTGGCGGGCGTGCGCAGCTCCTGCACGTACGCGGGCGCGGCCTCGCTGGAGGAGTTCGCCGAGCGCGCCGTCGTCGGGGTGCAGAGCGCCGCGGGGTACGCCGAGGGCAAGCCGCTCTACGCCAGCTGGTCGTAGCGCCGCTGGTCGCAGGGGTGCCGGTGCCGCCGCCGACCGGACCCGGCGGCCCGGGGGACAGGGGGCGCCGTGGCACACTCCCGCTGTGGCGCTCAATGAGATCGACGAACGGATCGTGCACGCCCTGGCCGCCGACGCGCGCCGCTCCTACGCGGACATCGGCTCCGAGGTGGGGCTGTCGGCACCCGCGGTGAAACGGCGGGTGGACCGGCTGCTGGCGGCGGGCGCGATCACGGGGTTCACCGTACGGGTGGACCCCGCGGCGCTCGGCTGGCAGACCGAGGCGCTGGTGGAGCTGTACTGCCGGCACAACACGTCGCCCGCGGACATCCGGCGCGGCCTGGCGCGCTATCCGGAGGTGGCGTCCGCGTCGACCGTGACGGGCGACGCGGACGCGGTGGTGCAGGTCTTCGCCGCCGATGTGCGCCACTTCGAGCAGGTGCTGGAGCGGATCGCGGGGGAGCCGTTCGTCAGCCGGACCCGCTCCGTGCTGGTGCTCTCGCCGCTGTTGCGCCGCTACGGTGCCGCGGGCCCTTCCTGAGCCGCGGGTCCCTCCTGAGCCGCAGGTCCCTTCCGAACCCGGGGCCGCTCCTGGGCCGCAGGTCCCTTCCGAACCCGGGGCCGCTCCTGGGCCGCGGGCCCCTTCCCGGCCCCGGGTCCCCGGGATTCCGAGCGCTCCGAGCCCTTCGCGAGAGCCCGCTCGGCGCCCGAATCCCGCCCCGGAATGTCCCTATTGGGATGAGTGGATATGTTTTGCCCGTCCCAATGGGGTAACGCGGTGAAGTGAGGCCGGGAAAACGGCCCCGGCAGCCCGAGGAGGCGACATGATCACGCGCGAGCAGATTCCCCAAGTCGTGGGCCATCCCGTCCATGACACTCAGGGGAAGAAGATCGGCGATGCCAAGCACATGTACCTGGACGACGCCACCGGCCTTCCGGAATGGGTGACGGTCAAAACCGGCTTCTTCGGCAACAACGAGACGTTCGTGCCGACCCGCGCCGCGAAGATCGTGCAGGACCACGTCGAGGTGCCGTACGAGAAGGACAAGGTCAAGGGCGCGCCCAACGTGGACGTGGACTCCGGTGGCCACCTGTCCGCGGAGGAGGAGCGGCACCTGTACCGCTACTACGGCCTGGAGACCCGGGGCGGCTCGGGCGACACCGGGGAGAAGGCCGCGGCGGCCGGTGGCATGGCCGGGGCGGCCGGTGCCGCGGGCCGGGGCCGGCAGGCACGCGGTGACACGGCGGACTCGGGCGCCGCGACCGCGAAGGCCACCGACACGGAGATGTCCGGCAGCGAGGCGGGCACCGGTACCGCCGCCTACGCGGCCGGCCCCACCGGAGCGGCCGAGCGGCTCGGCTCCGGGGACGCGCGGGCCATGGACACCGACGAGGCGATGACCCGCTCCGAAGAGGAGATGCACGTCAGGGTCGAGCGCCAGACGAGCGGCCGGGCACGGCTGCACAAGTACGTCGACGTCGAGGAGGTCGAGCAGACCGTACCGATCGCCCACGAGGAGGTCCGGCTCGAACGGATGCCGATCACCGAGGCGGACCGCGACGCCCGCGCCGGCGACATCAGCGAGGCCGAGCGGGTCGTCACCCTCCACGAGGACAAGGCCGTGGTCGAGACCGAGGTCGTGCCGAAGGAGCGCGTGCGGATGCGCGTCGAGGAGCACACCGAGCAGCGCAAGGTGCACGGCAGGGTCCGCAAGGAGCGGATCGAGTCCGAGATGAGCGGCGAGCCCGGCACCGAACGCGCCACCAAGTCCACCGACGAGGAGGGCCTGACCTGACAGCCGCCCCTCGCGTCAAAGCCCGGGCGCCCACCCCCGAACCGGGGGTGGGCGCCCGCGTCGCGCAACGGATCGCCGTTTTCGCGCCTCAGGACGCAACGGATCGGGGCCACAGGCGCAATGTTCGCGTCTTGTCGCTCCCGCGGGAGGGCACGTAGCGTCCTGGAGGGGACCGGTTGAGCTGCGGAAAAGCCGCTGCGGACCGGATCGGTCACCAGGAAGCGGGGAACCGTGGAAGCGTTGCGGACAGGGCTGCTGCAAGGGCCCGGCGGGCTGCCCGCGAGCACCGCGGCGAGCCTCGCGGCGCTGGAGACGGCCGCCGCAGAGGCGGCCGGACGCGGCGCACGGCTGCTGGTGACCGGGGAGATGTTCCTGACCGGCTACGCCCTCGGGGACGCGGTCGCCGAAGCGGCCGAGCCGGCCGGCGGGGCCGCGGCCCAGCACATCGCCGGCATCGCCGCACGGCACGCCATCGCCATCGTGCACGGCTACCCCGAGCGGGACGGCGCGCACGTCTACAACGCCGCCCGGCTCACCGGCCCCGACGGCACCGCGCTGGCCGACTACCGCAAGACCCACCTCTTCGGCGACTACGAGCGCTCCGTGTTCACCCCCGGCGACCGCCCGCTGGTCCAGGCCACCCTGGACGGCGTCCGGATCGGCCTGCTGATCTGCTACGACGTCGAGTTCCCCGAAGCGGTACGCGCGCACGCCCTGGCCGGCACCGAACTGCTCGCCGTACCCACCGCGTTGATGCGCCCGTACGAGTTCGTCGCCGAAACGCTGCTGCCGGCCCGCGCGTTCGAGAACGGCCTGCACATCGCGTACGCCAACCGCTGCGGCCTGGAGGGCGAGTACGACTTCGCCGGCGGAAGCTGCCTGGCCGGGCCGGACGGCGCGGTGCGCGCCCGGGCCGGCGCCGGACCCGAACTCCTCGTCGCCGACGCCGACATGGAGCTGCTGCGCGCCACCCGCGAGCAGAACCCGTACCTGACCGACCGCCGCCCCGAGCTGTACGGCTCGCTCGCCGCCAGGAGAACCGCCCCATGACGTCCGTGCCCACCGCCATCCACGACGAAGGGCACGTCCGGGCCCAGGCCGAACCGCCCATCACGATGTTCGGCCCCGACTTCCCCTTCCCCTACGACGACTTCCTCGCGCACCCCGCCGGGCTCGGCGCGGTGCCGCCGGCCGCCCACGGCACCGAGGTCGCCGTGATCGGCGGCGGCCTGTCCGGCCTGGTGACCGCCTACGAGCTGATGCGGATGGGCCTGCGGCCGGTGCTCTACGAGGCCGACGAGATCGGCGGCCGGCTGCGCACCGTCGCCTTCGACGGGTTCGGCGCCGTCGGCGAGGACGGCGCGCTGACCGCGGAGATGGGCGCGATGCGCTTCCCGCCGTCGTCCACCGCGCTGCGCCACTACATCGACCTGGTGGGGCTGACCACCAAGCCGTTCCCCAACCCGCTGGCGCCCTGCACCCCTTCGACGGTCGTCGACCTCAAGGGGCAGTCGCACTACGCCACGTCGGTCGACGACCTGCCCGAGGTCTACCACCAGGTGATGCGCGCCTGGAACGCCTGCCTGGAGGAGGGCGCGGACTTCTCCGCGATGCAGCAGGCGCTGCGCACCAGGGACGTGCCGCGGATCAGGGAGATCTGGTCCGCGCTGGTCGAGCGGCTGGACAACCAGACCTTCTACGGATTCCTGTGCGCCGCACCGGCGTTCGCGTCGTTCCGGCACCGGGAGATCTTCGGCCAGGTCGGCTTCGGCACCGGCGGCTGGGACACCGACTTCCCCAACTCGATCCTGGAGATCCTGCGAGTCGTCTACACCGGCGCCGACGACGATCACCACAGCATCGTCGGCGGCAGCCGGCAACTCCCGCTGCGGCTGTGGGAACGCGAGCCGGACAAGCTGCTGCACTGGCCGCGCGGTACCTCGCTGCGCTCCCTGCACGGCGGCACCCCGCGCCCGGCGGTCACCGGACTGCACCGCACCGCGGGCAACCGGATCACCGTCACCGACGCGACCGGCGACATCCGCAGCTACCGCGCCGCGGTGTTCACCGCGCAGAGCTGGATGCTGCTGTCGAAGATCGCCTGCGACGACTCGCTCTTCCCGATCGACCACTGGACCGCGATCGAGCGCACCCACTACATGGAGTCCAGCAAGCTCTTCGTGCCCGTCGACCGGCCGTTCTGGCTCGACCGGGACCCGCGCACCGGCCGCGACACGATGTCGATGACGCTCACCGACCGGATGACCCGCGGCACCTACCTGCTGGACGACGGGCCGGACCGGCCGGCGGTGATCTGCCTGTCGTACACCTGGTGCGACGACAGCTCGAAGTGGCTGCCGCTGAGCGCGCACGAGCGGATGGAGGTCATGCTCAAGTCGCTCGGCGAGATCTATCCCGGGGTCGACATCAGGAAGCACGTCATCGGCAACCCCGTCACCGTCTCGTGGGAGGACGAGCCCTACTTCATGGGCGCGTTCAAGGCCAACCTGCCCGGTCACTACCGCTACCAGCGGCGGCTGTTCACGCACTTCGTGCAGGATCTGCTCCCCGCCGACCAGCGCGGCATCTTCCTCGCCGGGGACGACGTGTCGTGGACCGCCGGATGGGCCGAGGGCGCGGTGCAGACCGCGCTCAACGCGGTGTGGGGCGTCATGCACCACCTCGGCGGCGCCACCGACCCGCTCAACCCGGGCCCCGGCGACCGCTACGACGAGATCGCGCCGGTGCTGCTACCGGAGGACTGACGCGGGCGGCTGAGCCGACGGGACCGGACGAGCCGCTGGCGCGGGCGGCGCGGGCGGTGCCTGCGGGCGGCGTGCGCGGTGGGCCGGGAACGGGGCGAGCAGCGCGTGGGCCATCAGGCCGACGGACGACTCCAGGCTCCGGACGCAGTCCTCGTACGCCTCCTGCCGGTCGCGGATCGCCCACAGCAGGCGGGCCGTGGCCCACGCGCCGTCCCGCGCGCGGGCCAGGGACCACGACGCGACGGCGTGCGTGAGCGGGTCGAGGCGCTCCAGCAGGTCGGGGCCGGGCATCAGCTCCTCCCTGACCCGGACCTCGATGGCGGTCAGCACGCCGCCGACCTCGGCGTAGTCGGCGGCGACCTCGGCGGGCACCCGGCCGGTGGCCCGGCAGGTGTCGACCACCGCGAGCGGGAGGTCGTGGCCCACGTGGGCGGTGATCCCGGCGAGGGCGAACTGGAGCGGATGGACGGTCTCGTCGGCCCGGGCCCGCAGCAGGGGCCGCCAGCAGGCGGGCGCGCACCTGTCCTCGGCGGCGCGGTGCCTGCCGCCGCCGGCCGCGCCACCCGCCGCTTCCCCGGCCTCGACCGCCGCCAGGTACCGCCCGGCGAAGAGCACGGCCAGCTCCGCCGCCTCGGGCCCGTCCGAGAACCGCCCGCCGGCGAGCCCCCGGGTGACCTCCTCGGTGACCGCCAGGTAGACCCGGTTGAACACCGCCACCCCGTCCGCCGGCGGGAGCCCCGCCGCGAGCGCCCGCATCCGCGCCACCACATCCGCCACGTCCCCCGGCGCCGTCCACTGTGCCGTCGTCGTCATCCCCCCAGCTTCCGCACCACCCCGCCGCCGCCTCCCGCGCCGCGCGGCGATGTCGCCGTGACGGCGGACCGGACCGGCGGCGTGCGGGAGGCGTGCCGACCGGTTCCGCCTGCCACGTATGGCGGTCGCGGCGGTGCCGAGGGCATGCTCGACGACGGGAAGGAAACGGCCCGGCCGCGCCGGCCGCGCCCGCCGACCGCGCCCTCGACGGCGCAGAACGGACACCGCCGTGACCATGGCCTACCTGGCACAGCCCGAACAGCAGCAGAAGCTCGAATGGCTCGACGGCGGGGAGTTCGCCGTGCTCCTCGACAGCGCGGCCACCGCCGGGCAACTGACCGTGGGACGCTTCTCCGTCCGCAAGGGCGAAGCGCCGCCGTACCACCTGCACACGCGTGAGGACGAGGTCTTCATGCTGGTCAAGGGCACCGCGCTGGTGTGGTGCGACGACGAGGAGAGGGAGCTGGCCGAGGGTGGCATCGTCTTCCTGCCGCGCAACGTCCCGCACGGCTACCGGATCACCTCCGACACCGCCGACCTGCTGATGATCTGCACGCCCGGCGGCATCGAAGGCATGTTCCGCCACGCCGGACGCGACAAGTCGGCTCCCCGCCCCGAGGGTTTCGAGATCTCCCAGGACGTCATGGCCGAGGCGGCCGACCGGTACGGCCAGATCATCCTCGGGCCGCCGCGCTGACCGCTACAGCGCGCCCGCGTCGCGCGCGGTCCAGACCGAGGGGTGGATCGGGCGGAAGCCCAGCTCGTCGCGGATGCGGGCGGTGGAGACGATGCCGTCCCAGGGGTCCTCGACCTGGCGGTCGGCGGCCTCGGCGGGCGGCTCGACGCCGTTGAGCCAGAGCAGTTCGACGCTGCTGACCGGCGCGTCGTCGGCGATGTTGTAGGTCCGGCCGGCCAGGCCGGGGGCGTACAGCAGGCGCAGCAGGCCCTGGCCGACATCGGCGTGGTGGACCATCTGCAGCCGCTTGTGCCCGGCCCACCCCTCGGCCCACCGCACGACCTGCGCGAGGTGCGGGTCGCCCTCGCCGTAGACGAACGCGAGCCGGCCGATCCGGACGTCGAGACCGTCCAGGGCGAGCAGCCCGGTCTCGGCCGCCCACTTGGAGTCGGGGTAGGCGGCGCCCGGATGCCGGCCGCCGGACAGCGGCTGGTCGTCCTCGACGGCGGGGCGGCCGCGCCCGGCGCCGTACACCAGGTTGGTGCTGACCTGCACGAAGCGGTGCACGCCCGCCTCCACCGCGGCCCGGCCGAGGTCGAGTGCGGCGTCGCGGTTGACCGCCCACGCCTCCTCGTCGGGCACACCGCGGAAGGAGGCCGCGATGTTCACCACCGCGTCGACACCGTCGACGGCCTTGCGCACGTCGGCGCCGTCGCGCAGCTCGCCGGCCACGGCCTGAGCGCCGAGCCGGGTGAGCGGCTCGGCCCGCGCCTCGTCCCGCACCAGCAGCCGTACGGTGTCGCCGCCGCGCCCGGCCTGCTGCATCAGCCGGGGGACGAACCTGCGGCCGACCTGGCCGGTGGCTCCGGTGACCAGAATTCTCATGACGTGCTCCTCGGAAGTGTCCGTTGTACGGTCCGCCGGACGGCGGCCGGCGGACCGTGTCCGCCGCTCCTGTCCGTCGGGGTGCGGTTCCCACCGTGCGGCCGACCGGCGCCGGGCGGGAGAGACCTGCCGATCCAGGGAGCAGCACTCCCTGGATAGCCCCGCGCGGCCGCCGCATGCTGGAGGCGTGGACCGACCAGAACTCGCCGACTTCCTGCGCCGCTGCCGTGGCCGCCTGGGACCCGCGGACGTGGGCCTGGCCGGGAGCCCCCGCCGCCGGACGCCCGGACTGCGCCGGGAGGAGGTCGCACAGCTCGCGGGCATGTCCGCGGACTACTACGCCCGGCTGGAGCAGGCCCGCGGCCCGCGGCCGTCCCGGCAGATGCTCGCCGCGCTCGCCCGTGCGCTGCGGCTGACGGCCGACGAGCACGACCACCTCTTCCACCTGGCCGGCGAGGTGCCGCCGCGTGAGCCGGGCGGCGGCCGGCATGTGCGCCCGGGGCTGCTGCTGATCCTGGACCGGCTGCACGACACGCCCGCACAGGTGCTCAGCGACATCGGCGACGTGCTCGCGCAGAACGCGATGGCCGCCGCGCTGCACGGCGACGTGTCCGCCCGGCCGCCGGCGATGCGCAACATCGTGCGGCGGATGTTCACCGACCCCGAGGGCCGCGCGGCGCTGCCGGCGGAGGACTTCGAGCGGGTGGCCAGGAGCCATGTGGCGCAGTTGCGCGCGGTCGTCGCGGCCCGCCCGAAGGACCCGCGCCCGGCCGCGCTGGTCGCCGAACTCCGCGCCGCCAGCCCGCTGTTCGCCCGCCTGTGGACCGACCACGGGGTGGCGGTGCGGCGTTCGGACGTGAAGCGCTTCCGGCACCCGGTGGTGGGGGAGTTGACGCTCGACTGCGAGGTGCTGCTGAGTGCCGAAGGGGACCAGCGGCTGGTGGTGTTCACCGCCCGGCCCGGCTCCGAGTCGTACCAACGGCTCCAACTGCTGCGGGTGGTCGGCCTACAGGACCTCTCCGTGAGCTGACCGCCAACTCCCTTGTGTGGCGCGGGAGATGGCGCGAGCCTGTGCCATGGCGTGTTCGCGCGACTGCATTTGTCCGACTCGCGCCTTCGACGTTCCGTAAGGGCGCGCTAACGTGGAGACACGGTCCGGCGGGTTCGATTCCCCCGTGCGCACCCGCCGGACCGCTTTCTCGCCGCGCTCTTTTCGCGGCCGCGGCGGGATGCCGCAGTGGCGCGGGGCGCCCTGCGCACAAGCGCCCACCGGGTGGTGCCCGGGAGCGCACCGCGACCCGATGCCGCAACGCCGTTGACGCGTACCTGTGCCGCATCCCTGTACCGCAAGCCCGTATCGCCGGCTCCCCATTGCCTCGGAGCGGACTGCCCTCATACGATCCAGCGATCTCATTGATGAACTGGGTTCATGTACGCGAACGGGAGGCTGTGGTGCGGGAACGTCCGGAGACGGAGGCGGGCGCGGATGCGGTCGTACCGAGCGCGGCGGGCGCCATGCGGACGGCCGTCGCAGGCGAAGCGGCGCCGCCGACCGTGGTGCCGCCGACCGTGGTGCTCGACGGCAGCCGCCTGCGGCAGGCCAGGGACCGGCTGCGCTCCGGCGACCCCGAGGCCACCGCGGCCCTGGCCCACCTCACCGCCCGCGCGGAGCGCCAACTCGCCCTGGGCCCATGGTCGGTGACGGACAAGCCGCAGCTCCCGCCCAGCGGTGACCGGCACGACTACCTCAGCCAGGCCCCGTACTGGTGGCCCAGCCGCCCGCGTACCGCCGCCGACCCCGACGGCCTGCCGTACGAGCGGCGGGACGGGCTGCGCAACCCCGAGGTCGACCTCATCACCGACCACCGCGGGCGCGGCGCGATGTTCGACGCGGTGCAGACCCTCGCCCTCGCCTGGTACCACACCGGCCGCGCCGACTACGCCGAGCGCGCCGCCCACCTGCTGCGCACCTGGTTCCTCGCCCCCGCCACCCGGATGAACCCGCATCTCGCGCACGCCCAGGCGATCCCCGGCAGCGCCGACGGCCGGCCGATCGGCATCATCGACTTCTCCCAGCAGTTCACCTCGATCCTGGACGCGGTCGCACTGCTCAGCGCCGGCGCCCCAGGCTGGACCGAGGCCGACCGGGCCGGAATGCACGCCTGGTGTGCCGACTTCACCCGATGGCTCGGCGGCGACTTCGCGGCCGAGGAGGCGGCCGCCGCCAACAACCACGGCACCTTCTTCGACATGCAGCTCGCCGCGCTCCAACTCGCCGTCGGACAGCCGGATTCCGCCCGCCGGACGGTGCTCGACGCCCGCGCCGCCCGGATCGACCCGCAGATCGCGGCGGACGGCAGCCTGCCCGAAGAGCTGGCCAGGAGCCGTAGTTGGCACTACTCGACCTTCTGCCTGGTGGCCCTCACCCGGCTCGCCCACATCGGCCGGCAGGTCGGCGTCGACCTGTGGTCGTACCGCAACCCCGCGGGCGCGGGCATCCTCGACGCGGTCCGCTACCTGCTTCCCGCCGCCACCGGCCGCGCGCCCTGGCCGCACCCGGAGCTGCACTTCCAGCGCTTCGCGGCGAGCGACGTGGTGCGGGCCGCCGCCGAGGCGGGCGACCCGGCGGCGGCCGAGGCCGTACCCGAACTCCAGGCACCGCCCGGCGGCGACCTGTGGCCGCTGCGCCCCTCCCCGGAACAGCTCGACCCGATCTCGCGGTAGCGCCACCGCGGGCGGCGGCCCGCGCGATCGGACGGGACCTCCGGGCCGCGGACGCGCCGTCCCTGAGCCGACGGTCCGCGACCCGGAGGGTCTACGGGGCCGGGCGCGCGGCCCGGCGAGCGGGGCGGACCACCCGGTGGCCGTACCCGCGCGATCCACCGGCCGGCGGCCGGCGGCGGGCAGCCGCCCCGGTCACCGGCCGGTGGTCGGCGACGAGGCGGGAGCGGCTGGGGCGGCTGGGGCGGCCACGCCCGAGGCGGCCACCTCCTTGCGCGGGGTGGGCCGGACCACGCCCGCGCCGAGCACCAGCCCGAGGGTCAGCACGGTGACCAGCACGAAGGACGTGGTCAGCGAACTCGCCCCCGCGATACCCCCGATCGCGGCGGGCGCGACCAGCCCGGAGGTGTACGTCACCGTGGCGACCCCGGCGATCGCCTGGCTCGGCACCGGCCCGCGCCGCCCGGCCGCGGCGAAGCACAGCGGCACCGTCGTGGAGATGCCCACCCCGATCAGGGCGAACCCGATGATCGCCGGCGCCGGGGTGTGCGCGAGGACCACGAGGAGGCCGCCGAGCGTGGAGACGGCCCCGCCGATCCGCAGCGTGCGCACCGCTCCGAGCCGCCGGACCACCAGGTCGCCGACCAGCCGGGAGACGGCCATCGTGCACGAGAACGCGGTGTACGCCAGCGCGGCGACGGCCGGCGAGGCGTGCGCGATCTCCTTCAGGTAGACCGCGCACCAGTCGGAACTGCCGCCCTCCGCGAACACCCCGCAGAACCCGATCGCCCCGATCACCAGCGCCGCCTTCGGGGGCAGCGAGAAGCGCGGCGGCGCGGCCTCGTCCTCGTGCGGGCGCACATCCGGCGCGCCCGAGGTGATCAGCAGCGCGGCCACCACCAGCGCGGCCGCCATCAGGGCCAGGTGCACCCGGCCGTCCAGGCCGACGCGCACCGCCGAGACGCCCACCGCGGCCCCGACCAGCGTGCCCGCGCTCCACATGCCGTGCAGCCCGGACATGATCGACTTGCCCTTGTGCTCCTCGACGGCGATGCCGAGCGCGTTCATCACCACGTCGGCCATGCCGGAGGTCGCCCCGAACGCGAGCAGCGCCGCGCACAGCCAGGGCAGCCCCGGCGCGAGCGCGGGCAGCGCGAGCGTCGCGCACCACAGGCCCAGCAGCACCCGCAGCGCCGCGCGCGAACCGTAGCGGTGCATCAGCCGTCCGGCCAGCGGCATCATCAGCGACGAGCCGATCGCCGGGCAGACCAGCGCGAGCCCCAACGTGCCCGCGCTCAGGCCGAGATGGTCCTTGATCCACGGGATGCGGGTGGCGAACGAGCCCTGGACCGCGCCGTGCACGGCGAAGGCCGCGCGCATGGTCAGGTGGGCCCGGCGGACCCGGGCGGGTGACCACTGCGCCGGCGACCACTGCGCGGGCGGGGAACTGCTCGTCATGCGCGGTAAACTATCAGGAAGCCTGCCTGAAAGTTAAGCCGCTTTTCCGGCCGCATCGGCGGGTTCTGGAAGGATCGCCGCCATGACCGCCACCAGCGCGCACCCCGGGCGCGGTGCCTCCCCCCGCACCGCCCGGGCGATCAACGACCGGCTCGCCCTGCGACTGCTCCAGGAGGAAGGGCCGCTCACCGCGGGGCAGTTGAAGGAGCTGACCGGGATGTCCCGGCCCAGCGTCGCCGACCTGGTCGAACGCCTTCAGGACTCCGGGCTGATCGAGGTGGTCGGCGAGGCGGGCGCGGCCCGGCGCGGCCCGAACGCGCGGGTCTACGGGATCGTCGCCGACCGGGCGTACGTCGCCGGGCTCGATGTCCGGATCGAGAGCATCGGCGTGGAGATCGCCGACCTGCTCGGGCGGACCGTCGCCCGCGCCGAGCGGCCGGTCGCCGCCGGGACCGACCCCGAGCGGATCGTCGAGGACGGCATCGCGCTGCTGACCGGGACCGCGCGGACGGCCGGCGCCGCCGCACTGCACACCGTCGTCTTCGGCGCGCCCGGCCTGATCGACCCCGGCACCGGGCGGCTGAGCCCCTCCGGCGCGCTGCCCGCCTGGCACGCGGACTTCGTGGACGAGGTGCGGCGGCGGCTCGGCGTGCCCGTCCTGCTGGAGAACGAGGCGAACCTCGCGGCCGTCGCGGAGCAGCGCGTCGCGGCCGCGGGGCCCGACGGCGACACGTTCGTACTGCTGTGGATCGGCAGCGGGGTCGGGGCGGGCGTCATGCTCGACGGGCGGCTGCGGCGCGGGGTGTCCGGCGGCGCCGGGGAGGTCGGGTTCCTGCCGATCTCGCCGGACGGGGCGCTGCCCAGCGCGGAGGACTGCGACAAGGGGTACCACGGGCTGGTGGGGAGCAGGGGGGTGTGCGCGCTGGCGCGGGCGCACGGGCTTTCCCCCGGGTCCGGGGCGGACGCGGAGTCGGCGGCGTCGGCGGTACGGGCCGCGGTCGCGGGCGGGGCCGACGCCTTCCTCACGGAACTTGCCGAGCGGATCGCGGTGGGCGCCGCCGCCATCTGCGCGGTGCTCGACCCGGGCCGGGTGGTGCTCGCCGGCGAAGTGGGCGAGGCCGGGGGAGACGTGCTTGCCGAGCGGGTCGGCGCGGCCTTCGCCCGGCTCTCCCCGCTGCGCACGTCCTTCCACGTCACCGCGGTCAAGGGCGGCCCGATCCTGCGCGGTGCGGTCATCACGGCCATGGACGCGGCCCAGCAGGACGTGTTCGCCACGGCGCCCTGATCCCCCCGGGTTCCCACGGGGGCAAGCACGGTGGGAGCCGCACTTGCACAGGGGCGCTGGGGGTGCTCCCCCCGGCTCCGCCGGGGGCGGGGCTCTGGGGGAGGAACTGCGCGACAGGCCACCGCGGACCGCGAGGTCCCACCACCGGCGGACAGGGGCGCACGGGCGCGTCCGGTTGTGTGAGGGAGCGCACAAAGAGGTGGGGGTGGAGCGAGAGCACCGTCGCGTGGCAGACTTGACCGCAGTAGTGACGTTCGCGCACTCCGGGGTCGGTGTAATTCCGAACCGGCGGTTACAGTCCGCGACCCGGCCGCAGCCAGCGGCCGGTTGACCAGGTGAAATTCCTGGACCGACGGTGAAAGTCCGGATGGGAGGCAGTGCGCGGCGGGCGTTCACTCGGGAAGGCCGCCGTAGGAGCGGGTCCGTGCGCAGGCGCGGATCGGTGCGTGCGTGGTCGGTCGTTCCGGCGAGTGGGAGCCCGTCAGTTCCCTCGCCCCGGAGTCCGTGCCTGATGAGGCAGGAGGACCCGGTGGCCACCAGTGCAGAAGCCGACGCGATGCGTCGAGCCGTCGCGCTGTCCGCGCGCGCCCTCGGCGCGACCGCGCCGAACCCCGTGGTGGGCTGCGTGATCCTCGACGCGACCGGCCGCGTCGCGGGAGAGGGCTGGCACCAGCGGGCCGGCGGACCGCACGCCGAAGTGCACGCGCTGCTCGCCGCCGGCGAGCGGGCCCGCGGCGGCACCGCCCTGGTCACCCTGGAACCGTGCAACCACACCGGCCGCACCGGCCCGTGCGCGAAGGCGCTGATCGAAGCCGGCGTCGCCCGCGTGGTGTACGCGGTGGCCGACCCCAACCGGGTGGCGTCCGGCGGCGCGCACACCCTGCGCGCGGCGGGCGTCGACGTGGCCGGCGGCCTGCTCGGCGAGGAGGCCGCCGCGGTCAACGCGGCCTGGCTCACCTCGGTGCGCAAAGGTCGCCCCTACGTCCGGTGGAAGTACGCCGCCACCCTCGACGGCCGGATCGCGGCCGCCGACGGCACCAGCCGCTGGATCACCTCCGCCGAGGCCCGCGCCGACGTGCACCGGCTGCGCGCCGAGGCCGACGCCGTCGTGGTCGGCTCCGGCACCCTCACCGCGGACGACCCGCACCTGGCGGTACGCGGCATCGACGGCGCCACCCAGCCGCTGCGGGTGGTCGTCGACACGCGGGCCCGTACGACCGCGGGTGTCCGGGTGCTCGACGACGCCGCGCCCACCCTGATCGCCGTCGGCAAGGATGCCGACACCTCCCACCTGACCGCGACCGGCGTGGACGTCGTCCGGCTGCCGTACGCGCCGCAGGGCCGCGGCGTCGACGTGGCCGCGCTGCTCGCCGAACTGCTCGCCCGCGGGGTCCGCTCGGTGCTGCTCGAAGGAGGGCCGACGCTCGCGGGGGCGTTCGTGGCCGCCGGATACATCGACACCGTCACCGCCTACCTCGCCCCGGCGCTGCTCGGCGCCGGCCCCGCCGTGCTCACGGGCGGGGGAATCACCACCATCGCGCGGGCGTTGCGGCTCGACGTGACCGGCGTCGACCGCCTCGGACCCGACCTGCGCGTCACCGCCGTACCCGCTGCCACCGTCGCCAGCGCCGCCACTCCCGCCGACGTCCCCACCGCACCCCAGGAGAGCTGACGTGTTCACCGGAATCGTGGAAGAGCTGGGCGAGATCACCGCCGTCGAGGACCTGGGCGACGCGTCCCGCTTCACCGTAAGCGGACCCGTCGTCACCGAAGGCGCGAAACACGGTGACTCCATCGCCGTCAACGGGGTCTGCCTGACCGTCGTGGACCTGCCCGACGGCGCCTTCACCGCCGACGTGATGGCCGAGACGCTCAAACGCTCCAGCCTCGGCGCGCTCGCCCCCGGCTCCCGGGTCAACCTGGAGCGGCCGATGGCGCTCGGCGGCCGGCTCGGCGGCCACCTCGTGCAGGGCCACGTGGACGGCACCGGCACCATGCTGGAGCGCGTCCCCGGCGAGCACTGGGAGATCGTCAAGATCGCGCTGCCCGCCGAACTCGCCCGCTACGTGGTCGAGAAGGGCTCCATCACCGTCGACGGGATCAGCCTGACCGTGGTCGACGCGGCAGCGGACTTCTTCACCGTCAGCCTCATCCCGACCACCCTCGCGCTGACCACGCTCGGCATCAAGCAGCCGGGCGACCCGGTCAACCTCGAAGTGGACGTCATCGCCAAGTACGTCGAGCGGATGCTCGGCAGCGCCGACCGTGACGCCGACCGTGACGCCGACCGCGCCACCGACCGTGACGACGACCGGCGGACGGGGGCCGGCCGGTGAGCATCGTGCACTGGCTGAACAGCCAGGCGTTCACCGCGTTCGACCAGCACGTGGTGTGGTCCGACATGATCGGCAACCTGCTCGGCCTGGCCGCCCTCGCGCTCGGCTGGCGGCGGGCCATGCTGACCTGGCCGGTCCAACTGCTCTCCGGCGTGGTGCTGGTGGCCGCGTTCTGGGGCGCGCACCTCGGCGGCGGCGTCGGCAAGCAGCTCGTGGTGATCACCGTCGCGGTGTGGGGCTGGTTCCAGTGGCGGCGCGGCAGCGGCGGGAGCGCCGGCCGGCTCGCCATCCGCTTCGCCACCTGGCGCGAGCGGGCCGTCCTGGTGCTCGCCACCGGCCTGGGCACCGTGGCGGTCGCCTCGCTCTTCCTCGCCTACCCGAAGCTCTCGTGGAACCCGTGGCCGGACGCCTACATCTTCGTCGGCACCCTCGCCGCGATGTACGCGCAGGCTCGCGGCTGGGTCGAGTTCTGGTTCGCCTGGCTGGCCGTCGACCTGGTCGGCGTGCCGCTGAACTTCCACAGCGGGCTGCCGTTCTCCGGCCTGGTCTACATCATCTACTTCGTCCTGGTGATCGCCGGGATGTACGCCTGGTGGCAGCAGACGCGGCGCACCGCCGGCGAGCAGGGCGGCCCGCAGCCGCGGCAGCCCGTCACCACCGCGGAAGGAGCGACGGCATGACCACCGTGACCGCACCGCACGACCCCTGGCAGCACCGCATCGACAGCGGCGTCCCCGACGGGCCCACCGCGGTCGACGCCTCCGACGGTCTCGACGACCTTGATGACCTCGTGCTCGACCCGGTCGAGCGGGCCATCGCCGACATCGCCGCGGGCCGCCCCGTGGTGGTCGTCGACGACGAGGACCGGGAGAACGAGGGCGACCTCGTCGTGGCCGCCGAGCGGATCACCCCGCAGATCGTCGCCTTCATGATGAACGAGTGCCGCGGCCTGGTCTGCGTGCCGATGGAGAGCCCGGAGCTGGACCGGCTGGAACTGCCGCAGATGGTGGAGTCCAACACCGAGTCCATGCGCACCGCGTTCACCGTGTCCGTGGACGCGAGCGGTGCGCACGGCGTGACCACCGGCATCTCCGCCGCCGACCGCGCCGCCACCATCCGGCTGCTCGCCGACCCGGCCGCGCGCGCCGACGACTTCGTCCGGCCCGGCCATGTCTTCCCGCTCGCCGCCCGCCCCGGCGGGGTGCTGGAGCGGGCCGGCCACACCGAGGCGGGCGTCGACCTCGCCCGGCTGGCCGGACTGCGGCCGGCCGCGGCCATCGTGGAGATCGCCCTCGAGGACGGCACCATGGCCCGGCTCCCCGAGCTGGTGCCCTTCGCCCGCAAGCACGGCCTGGCGATCATCTCCATCGAGGCCCTGATCGCCTACCGCCGCGCCGAGCAGGCCGAGGTGCGCCGCGAGGCCAGCACCCGACTGCCCACCGCCTATGGCGAGTTCCGCGCGTACGGCTACCGCGTCCCCGCCGACGGCGCCGAGCATGTCGCGCTGGTCGCCGGCGACCTCGGCGACGGCACCGACGTCCTGGTCCGGGTGCACTCCGAGTGCCTGACCGGCGACGTCTTCGGCTCGCTGCGCTGCGACTGCGGCCCGCAACTCCAGACCGCGCTGCGCGAGGTCGCCG
Organism: Streptomyces sp. NPDC088194; assembly: GCF_040702025.1. Taxonomy (NCBI): domain Bacteria; kingdom Bacillati; phylum Actinomycetota; class Actinomycetes; order Kitasatosporales; family Streptomycetaceae; genus Streptomyces; species Streptomyces sp. NPDC088194. The sequence goes on from NZ_JBFBIV010000004.1 coordinate 167,010, forward strand.
CCGCCGGCCGCGGCGTGGTGCTCTACCTGCGCGGCCACGAAGGCCGCGGCATCGGCCTGATGTCGAAGCTGCGCGCGTACGAACTCCAGGAGCGCGGCCGCGACACGCTCGACGCCAACCTCGAACTCGGCCTGCCCGCCGACGCCCGCGACTACGCCGCCGCCGCGCACATCCTCACCGACCTCGGAGTGCGCTCGCTGCGGCTGATGACGAACAACCCGGCGAAGTCCGCGGCACTGGTCGGCCACGGCCTGGAGGTGCTCTCCCGCGTGCCGATGCCGGTCGTCGCGGGTGAGCACAACGTGCGGTACCTGCGCACCAAGCGGGACCGGATGGGCCACGAACTGCCGTGGCTCGACGGCGAAGCGGCCGTCCCCGGCGCCCTGCCCGAGACCGTCGCGGGCAACAGCACCACCCGAAACAGCACCACCCGAAGCAGCACCACCCGAAGCAGCACCCCCGGCACCACCACCCGAAGCACTACCCGAGGAGAGAAGTGAGCGGCAAGGGCGCCCCGGAACTGACCGTGAAGAACTGCGGTGACCTGCGGGTCGCCGTCATCGCGGCGCAGTGGCACACCCAGGTGATGGACGGCCTCGTGGACGGGGCGGTCCGCGCCCTGCGCGACCTCGGCATCGAGGAGCCGACCCTGCTGCGGGTGCCGGGCAGCTTCGAACTGCCCGTCGTCGCCAAGGTGCTGGCCGGCCGCGGCTACGACGCGATCGTCGCCCTCGGCGTGATCATCCGCGGCGGCACCCCGCACTTCGAGTACGTCTCGCAGGGCGTCACCGCCGGGCTCACCCAGGTCTCCGTGGAGACCGGAGTCCCGGTCGGCTTCGGCATCCTCACCTGCGACAACGAGGAGCAGGCGCTGGACCGGGCCGGGTTGCCCGGCTCCACCGAGGACAAGGGCCACGAAGCGGTGACCGCCGCGGTGGCCACCGCGGCCATCCTGCGCTCGGTCTCCGAACCGTGGCGGTGACCAGCATCCGAACCATGGCGATGGTCCCCGGGCACTTCCCCGTACGCTAGGGACCACCATGGCTGACAAGACATTCGAGGAGCTGTTCAGCGAGCTCCGGCAGAAGGCCGCCACCGGCGACCCCAGCACTTCCCGCACCGCCGAACTGGTCGGGAAGGGCGTGCACGCGATCGGCAAGAAGGTGGTCGAAGAGGCCGCCGAGGTGTGGATGGCGGCCGAGTACGAAGGTCCGGACGCGACCGCCGAGGAGATCTCGCAGCTGCTGTACCACGTTCAGGTGATGATGGTGGCGCGCGGGATCTCCCTGGAGGACGTCTACGCCCATCTGTGAGCCGGGCGGCACCGTACGCCCGGCGCACCGCGCACGCGCGGCGGGTCCGCGTCTCCCGCGGACCCGTACCGCCGCGAGTCCCCCCGCACCACCGATGAAGCCGGCACGTCCGGCACATCCGCCGTACTCGAAGAACCCGACGAAGAAAAGGAACCCGACCCCATGCTGCGCATCGCCGTACCGAACAAGGGTGCACTCTCCGGACCCGCGGCGGCCATGCTCCATGAGGCCGGCTACCGCCAGCGCAAGGAGTCCAAGGAACTCGTCCTGTTCGACAACGTGAACGACGTCGAGTTCTTCTACCTGCGCCCGCGCGACATCGCGATCTACGTCAGCTCCGGCCGGCTCGACATCGGCATCACCGGCCGCGACCTGCTGCTGGACTCCGGGGCGAGCGCCGAGGAGATCCTGCAACTCGGCTTCGCCCGCTCGACGTTCCGGTACGCCGCCAAGCCCGGCACCGCGAGCGACGTGACCGACCTGGCCGGGCTGACCGTCGCCACCTCCTACGAGGGCGTGGTCGCCAAGCACCTCGCCGACAGCGGCGTGGCCGCCTCCGTCGTCCACCTCGACGGCGCCGTGGAGACCGCGATCCAGCTCGGCGTCGCCCAGGTCATCGCCGACGTGGTGGAGACCGGCACCTCGCTGCGCATCGCCGGCCTGGAGGCGTTCGGCGAGCCGATCATGGAGTCCGAGGCCGTCGTCATCCGCCGCACCGGCGCCGAGCCCGACGACGTCGACGTGCGGAAGTTCCTGCGCCGCCTGCAAGGCGTCCTGGTCGCGCGGCGGTACGTGATGATGGACTACGACATCCGCGTCGAGCAGGTCGAGAAGGCCGTCGCGCTGACCCCCGGGCTCGAATCGCCCACCGTCTCCCCGCTGCACCACGAGGGCTGGGTCGCGGTCCGCGCGATGGTGCCCACCGCCGAGGCCCAGCTCATCATGGACCAGCTCTACGACCTGGGCGCCCGCGCCATCCTGACCACCGGCATCCACGCCGCCCGGCTGTGACGATGCCCGGCGCCCCGGCCGAACACCCCACGGCCGCCGCTGCCGCGCCGGACGACCTGCCGATCACCTTCCGGCCGGTCGTCACCCGTGTGGTGCTGCTCACACTCGCCGTGGCGATCGTCGTGGTGCTGACCAGCGTCGCGGTGCTCATGCCGCATGACGGCGCCTCGCCCTGGAGCACCGCCGAGCGCGGCACCGTGGTCGGCACGGCCGTGCTGATCGGTGCGGGACTGACGCTGCTGAGCCGGCCGAAGGCCGTCGCCGACACCAGCGGGCTCACCGTGGTGAACCTCACGGTGCGGCGGCGGCTGGCCTGGGCCGAGGTGCTCGGGGTCAACCTCGGGCACGGCGACGCCTGGGTCCGCCTCGACCTCGCCGACGGCACGACCCTGGCGGTGATGGGGATTCAGCCCGGGATCGCCCGGGGGCGCGCGGTGCGCGACGCCCGGAGGCTGCGTGAGCTGGTGGAAGCGCTGGGCGAGGCCCCGTCCTCGTAAGGGGGCCATTCCCAGGGGGCCGCGGTGCCCCCGCCCCCGGCGCCGGGGCGACCGTCTGTCCCGAGAGCACCCCGTCCCCGCGGGGGCAGCCGTCTTCCGCCGGGTGGGCACCGTCACTTCGCGGGCGCGCCCGCAGTGACTACCCTGGTTCACCAAGCGCACTCGACCGCGCCCACCCACCCCGGCGCTGCCCCGCGCGGCGCCCACCCGAGGAGTGACACTCACACCCCGATGGACGAACCGTCCGGTAGTACTTGCGCCGCCCCTCCCGCCCGGAACTCCCACCGGAAACGCGGGGCGGCGGCCTCATGAGCACCCCGTTGCTGCTGCTCGCGGCAGCATTCGTTCTGATCCTCGCCAACGGCTTCTTCGTCGCCGCCGAGTTCGGCCTGGTGACGGTGGAGCGCCCCGCCGCCGAGCGGGCCGCGGCCGAGGGCGACCGCAGAGCCCGCAGCGTGGTCGCCGCCCTGCGGAAACTCTCCTTCCAGCTCTCCGGCACCCAGCTCGGCATCACCATCACCTCGCTGGTCGTCGGCATGCTCGCGGAGCCCGCGCTCGGCGACCTGCTGGAGGACCCGCTGCACGCCGCCGGCCTGCCGGAAGGCGCCGCCCCCGGCTTCGCCGTGGTGATCGGCATGATGGTCGCCTCCGGCGTGCAGATGGTGATCGGCGAACTCGTACCGAAGAACTGGGCGGTCTCCCGCCCGCTGGCCGTCGCACGGATGGTGGCCGGCCCGCAGCGGGCCTTCTCCAGCGCCTTCCGCCCGGTGATCGAGCTGCTCAACCGCGCCGCGAACCGCCTGGTGCGGATGCTCGGCGTGGAGCCCACCGACGAGCTGGCCTCCGCCCGCACCCCCGGCGAACTGGTCTCGCTGGCCCGGCACTCCGCGCTCGCCGGCGCCCTGGAGCCGGACACCGCCGACCTGTTCGTGCGCACCCTGTCGCTCGGCGACCTCACCGCGGAGAACGTGATGACTCCCCGGGTGCGGGTCAGCGCCCTGGAGGACACCGCGACCGCCGCCGACGTCCTCAACCTCACCCGCGCCACCGGCCTGTCCCGGTTCCCCGTCTACCGCGAGCGGCTGGACGACACCACCGGCATGGTGCACCTCAAGGACGCGCTCGCGGTGGCCGCCGACGCGCGCGACCGCACCCCTGTGTCGCGGATCGCCGTCGCCCCGCTGCTGGTGCCCGAGACGCTGCCGGTCCAGCACCTGCTGGAACTGCTGCGCAGCCAGCAGCCGATCGCGGTGGTCGTCGACGAGTACGGCGGCACCGCCGGCGTGGTCACCCTCGAGGACATCGTCGAGGAGCTGGTCGGCGAGGTGCGCGACGAGCACGACACCGCCGACCTGCCCGAACTCGCCCAGGCGCCGGCCGAGGACGGCCACCCGGCGTGGGCGGCGGACGGCGGCTGCCGGATCGACACCCTCGCCCGGATAGGCATGGCCGCGCCCGAGGGCCCCTACGAGACCGTCGCCGGTCTCGTCGCCGACCTGCTCGGCCGCATCCCCGAGGTCGGCGACACCGCCGACCTGCCCGGCTGGCTGCTGCGCGTCGAGGAGGTCGGCCACCACCGGGCCGAACGCGTCAGGATCGTGCGGACCGCTCCGTCAGGACCCGACGACGGACCGGACGACGGCGCCGGCTGCGCCGCGGGTGCCGCGGGTGCTGTCCGTGCCGCCGGCGTCGAGGGCGTCGAGGGGGACGACCAGCGATGAGCGCACTCCAACTCCTGTTCGCCGTGCTGCTCGTGCTCGGCAACGGCTTCTTCGTCGGCGCCGAGTTCGCGCTCGTCTCCGTGCGCCGCAGCCAGATCGAGCCGCACGCCGCGGAGCAGCGCGCCGCCCGTACCGTCCTGTACGGGCTGGAGCACCTGCCGCAGATGATGGCCGCCGCGCAGTTCGGCGTCACCGTCTGCTCGCTGACCCTCGGCGCGGTCGCCGAACCGACCGTCGCCCACCTGGTGGAGCCCGCCTTCTCCGCCGTCCATGTCCCGCACGACCTGGTGCACCCGATCGGCTACGTGCTGGCGCTGGCCATCGTGGTCTTCCTGCACCTGGTGATCGGCGAGATGGTGCCGAAGAACCTGGCGATGTCCGACCCGGAGAAGGCCGCGCTGCGGCTCGCCCCCGGGCTGGTCGGGTTCGCCCGGGTCTTCCGCCCGGTGATCGCGGTGCTCGGGTCGTGCGCCCGGCTCATCCTGCGGGCGTTCCGGGTCGAGCCGAAGGACGAGGTCGACGCGGTGTTCACCAGCGCCGAGCTGACCGTCCTGGTCGAGGACGCGCGCGCCGCGGGGCTGCTCGACTCCGACGAGCAGGAGCGGCTGGAGGACGCCCTGGAGCTGGGCACCCGCCCGGTCACGGAGGTCCTGCTCACCCCGGACGAGCTGGTCACGCTCGGCCCGGGGGCCACCGCCCGCGAGATCGAGGCGCTGACCGTGCGGACCGGCTACTCCCGCTTCCCGGTGGCCGCCGGCGCGGACGCCTCCGGCGGTTCCGGCTATCTCGGCTACCTCCACGTCAAGGACATCCTCGACGTCGAGGACCCCGACCAGCCGGTGCCGCAGCGGCTCTGGCGCCCGATGGCCACCCTCCGCGCCGACCTTCCGCTCGACGACGCCCTCACGTCCATGCGCCGCGCCGCCACCCATCTCGCGTCCGTCACCGACGCGAACGGGCGGGTGCTCGGCCTGGTCGCCCTGGAGGACGTGCTCGAAAAGCTGGTCGGCGAGGTCCGTGACCCCGCGCACCGGGCGTCCCCGCGGAAGAACGGGGTGCCGCTCCCGGGCCCGGCCGCCGAAGGCACCTCGCCGGGTGAACTGGTGCGCTGAGCCCTGGCCGCCGGGTCATGTCCCCGGGTCATGTCCCGAACCGCGTCCCCAGGCCCTGTCCCCGGGCCCGGTCCGGCGAGCGGTGCCGCCCGCGGGCGTCACTCCGTCGGGTCGGCCGGGGGCGGGGCCCCGGGGCCCCGCCCCGAGAGCACCTCGCCGTACGCCTGCATGAGGTCCGGCAGGCGCAGCGTGGCCAGCTCGTCGCGGCTCGGTGCGGCCGGGTACTCCGACAGCCGCAGATCCCGATAGGCGCAGCTCTTCTCGTAAAGGGTCCGCAGTAAGCGCCCGTTGCCGAGTTCGTCGACCCATCCCTGGTCGACGACATGCCCGCTGATCGCGCCGAGTTCGTCGAGCGCCTCGTCGTCCCACCGGTCGCCGTTCTCGCCGGCGAGCACCTCACCGATCCGGGTCAGCTCCTGCGGACGGTAACTGGGGAAGTCCACCCGGGTGGTGAAGCGCGAGCTGAGTCCGGGGTTCGCCGCGAGCAGCCGGTCCATGCCCTCGGGGTAGCCCGCCAGGATCACCACGAGCCGGTCCCGGTTGTCCTCGGCGCGCTTGAGGAGCACCTGGAGCGCCTCGTCGCCGTAGGCGTCGCCCTTGCTGTAGCCGGAGTTGGACAGGGCGTACGCCTCGTCCACGAAGAGCACCCCGCCGAGCGCGGAGTCGATCAGCTCGTTCGCCTTCACCGCGGTCTGCCCGAGGAACTCGCCGACCAGGTCGGAGCGTTGGGCCTCGACCAGGTGATCGCCGCCGAGCAGGCCGAGGGCGTAGAAGACCCGGCCGAGGATACGGGCGACGGTGGTCTTGCCGGTGCCGGAGGGGCCGGAGAAGACGAAGTGCCGTTTCGGCGGCTGGACCGGCAGGCCCTGCCCGGCCCGCAGCCGGGCCATCCGCAACTGGGCCGACAGCGCCCGCACCTGGCGCTTGACCGGCTCAAGACCGACCATCCGGTCCAGTTCGGCGAGCGCCTCGGCGAGCAGCACGGAGTCGGAGCCGCCGAGCGGCAGTCCGGCCGCGCCGGTGGCCGCCGCGCCGCCGGCCGGCGGCGCGGACCGGTCGCGTACCGCGTCGTCCAGCGGCCCGGACATCAGCAGTGACTCGTCCAACTCGGCGTCGGGGCCCGGGCCGGTGGCCGCCGACGGGTCGGGCGGGAAGTCGACGGGGTAGCCGCCGTCCGGGTCGCCGCCTTCGGGCACGGCCTGGCCGCCACCCCCGGCCAGCGAGACCGCGGCCAGTCCCGCGCCCTCGTCGAGGCCGTCGTCGGACTCGTGGATCGCGGCGAGCCGGGCGGAGGTGTCCATGAAGGACGCGTCGACCCGGTGAACGGCGCGGTAGAGCGGTACGGCGGCGGCGCTGCGGCCGGTGCCCTCGTAGGCCCGGGCGAGCCAGTAGCGCAGCTCCTTGCGCTGCGGCTGCTCGCTGCGGCAGCGCATCAGCGCGGCGGACAGCAGCGGTTCGGCCTGGCCGCACATCTCCAGCCGGACCCGGGCCATTCCGCCGAACAGCCCCGCCTCGATGCCGAGTACGGTGTCGCCGAGCAGCGGTTCGGTGTGCCGGACCAGCCGCTCCCAGTCCTTGACCAGGTAGGCGCGGCAGGCGTGCAGGAAACGCACCTGCGGGTCGGTGTCCACCGGCGGGCAGTCGGCCAACGCCCGGTCCAGTTCGGCGACATGGCGGCCGTCCAGCCAGTGCGAGGCGTGCGCGAGCAGCAGGTCGCGGCTGCTCTCCAGCACCGGCTGCACCCACCAGCCCAGCCAGTACCACGAGTTGAGGGTGCGGCGGTGGGCGGCGCGCTGCTCGCCGAAGCGGTCGCGGTGCCGGTACATCTGGAGCAGCGCGGTGGAGGTGTCGGCGCGCAGCGCGTGCAGGCCCAGCCACGCGTCGGCCATGCCCGGGTCCAGCCGGACCGCGGTCCTGAACTCCTCCTCGGCCTGCACGTAAGCGCCCATCGTGTACGCGTCCACCCCGCGCAACCAGGCCAGATCGGCCGGCGCGCCCGGGCGGTCGGTGCCGAAGTCCATCAAGTCCCCACCACTCCGTCCCCCCGCCTCGCGGACACGCACGCCCCAACCCGTGGCCAACGGGCGGGAGTTGAGCAGACTGCGATACCCCCCAGGCACCGCACCGACCCCTTCGCGCATCGTACCCGCGATGGTCCGATCACCGTAGGGTGCCGAGGCAAGCGGGACGGGGGAGCACGGCGTGCCGGGGGAGGGGACCTTGAGGTGCCGTGTCGTCACGGTGGGTGAGGAGAAAGGCGCGCCGGCAGCGTGGCGAACGGCGCGGAGAGCAGGACGAAGCCCCCGATCACGGGGGAACAATCGGGGGCTCCGTGTCTGCTGAGCGGCTGCGCAACGCCGCTGGTTGAAAACGTAATCTCTCGATACCCGGCCGGTCAAGCGATCGCGGAAGCCCGTTCGTGACGAGATCGCGCGCGGTCGCCGATCGCTTGCGATCACTCGCCGACCGGGTCCGACCGGCGCGGGTCCGGCCGTCGGGGTCCGCAGCGGGCAGGCATCGGATGCTCACCGACCGTAGCGGTCGGCGGGGTTCGGGTGCTGCGCCGCGCGGGCCGCGGGGCCCGGGGTGAACCGGTAGCCGCCTTCCTGGTCCTGGTGGACCAGGAGGTCGGCGTACGGGCGGGTCGGGTCGGCGGCGAAGTGCGCGTCCTCGGCGGCGGTCCAGCCGGTCCAGAACGGGGTCAACTCCGGCCCGTCCCGGCGCAGTCCGCGCCGCCGCGCCTCGGCCGGGCCGACCTCCAGCCACAGCACCAGCGCGAGGTGGGGCCGCAGCGCGGCCCGGCCGGTGCCGACGCCTTCCAGCACGACGCACGGCGCCGCGTCCACCGTCTGCTCGCCCGCGAACCGGCGCGCGTGCCAGTCGTAGACCTCGTGCACCGCGCCTCGGCCGGCGCCGAGCGGGCCGAGCACCTGCGTCGCCAGCCGGCCCGTCCAGTCGAACGGCTGCTCGTGCGTGGCCAGGTCGTCCGTGTGGACGACCGGGCTGCCGCCGAGCGCCGCCGCGAGGTGCCTGGCGAGGGTGGTCTTTCCGGCACCCGCGTGACCGTCCACCGCGATCAGCCGGGTCCGGCCGCACGACGGCGCCAGGCCGCCCATGCCCGCGGCCATCTCCGTCAACGTCATATCCGCCACCCCGCGACCATACGGCCCGCCTCGCCGAGCCGCCCGCCCGGCGCCCCCGCGGGGGAGCGGCTGCCGCAACGGTGGGCCCGCGCCCTGGGCCCCCGGTCTCGCGTCGGGCACCTTCCCGGGCCGGGCGCCTTCCCGGGCCGGGCCCCCGGTCTCGCGTCGGGCACCTTCCCGGGCCGGGCACCGGCTCGCGTCGGGCACCGTCCCGGGCCGGGCACCGGCTCGCGTCGGGCACCGTCCCGCGTCGAGCCGGCCGAAACGGTCGGACGTCCTTCCGGCGCGGCGCGGCGCGGCCGTCTACCGTAGGGGGGTGAGCGAATCCACCGGCAAGGCCGGCGCAGCCGAACTGTTTCCGCCGGAGCGACTGGCCCGGGCCCGCCAGGCCGCCGAGGACGCCGGGCTGGACGCCCTCCTCGTCTCCCCGGGCGCCGACCTCCGCTATCTGACCGGGTATCAGGCCCTGCCGCTGGAACGGCTGACGTGCCTGGTGCTGCCGGCGGCCGGCGACCCGTTCCTGGTGGTGCCCGAACTGGAGAAGGCGGCCGCCGAGGCGTCCCCGGCCGGCGCCCTCGGCGTGGAGATCACCGGCTTCGCCGAGACCGACGACGCGTACGCGATGATCGCCCGGCGACTGCCGCCGCACGTCACCCGTTTCGCGGTCGACAACCACATGTGGGCCGAGAAGCTGCTCGCCTTCCAGGCCGCGCTGCCCGCCGCCCAGGCGGGCCTGGCCGGTGACGTGCTGTCGGTGCTGCGGATGCGCAAGAGCCCCGCCGAGGTCGAGGCGCTGCGCCGGGCGGGCGCGGCGATCGACCGGGTGCACCGCCGGATCGGCGAGTGGCTGCGGCCCGGCCGCACCGAACGCGAGATCGGCAAGGACATCGCCGACGCGATCATCGCGGCCGGCCACGCCACCGTCGACTTCGTGATCGTCGGCTCGGGACCGAACGGCGCCAGCCCGCACCACGAGGTCTCCGACCGGGTGGTGAAGTCCGGCGACCCGGTGGTGGTGGACATCGGCGGCACCACCCCCGACGGATACTGCTCGGACTCCACCCGCACCTACGCGGTCGGCGAACCGCCCGCCGCGTTCCGGGAGTTGTACGAGGTGCTGCTCGCCGCCCAGACCGCGCAGACGGACGCGGTGCGCCCCGGGATCACCGCGGAGCAGCTCGACGCGGTGGGCCGGGACCGGATCGCCGCGGCCGGGTACGGCGAGCACTTCATCCACCGCACCGGCCACGGCATCGGCCTGGAGACCCACGAGGAGCCGTACATCGTGACGGGCAGCGCCCGGCCGCTGGAGCCGGGGATGGCGTTCTCGGTCGAGCCGGGGATCTACCTGCCCGGCCGGTTCGGCGCGCGCATCGAGGACATCGCGGTGTGCACCGAAGAAGGCGGCGAGCGGCTCAATCTGACCGGGCGTGACCTGGTGGTTCTTCCCGGGTGACCGCCAGTGGTCCAGTCCAATATTGATCGGTCTGGGAACACGGCACCCCTGGTGGAACGACCCGGTCAGCGACGATAGTGGTCGGCACCCACCGTGCCCCAGCAGGGCCCGGACGGGCCATCTCCCGTTCACGTCGAGGGGAACCGAGGTACCACCCATCATGACCAGTAACGCGCCCCGGCGTGCCGTGCTGACCGCCGCGCTCGCCGCCGCGGCCGGCGTCGCCGCCTCGAACGCGCAGACCGCTTCCGCCGCCCCGGCCGCCGCGCCGGCCGGCACCGGGACCGCCGCGGGGCGGGCCGCGCACAGCGGCGGCAAGGGCGGCGCCGCCGCGGCCGACCCCGCGCCGGTCGACTACCACGGCTGGAGCACCTACCCCGACTGGCTGTTCGGCGAGCACCAGGGCACCCTCCCGGTGCCCGGCTCCCGCCCCGGGGTGCGGATCGTCCGCCCGGCCGGCACGTCGGACTACACCGACCCGCACACCGGCAAGACCGCCACGTACGAGTACGCCTCCTGGACGTCGCCGGCGCGCAAGCTCCCGCACCCCGCCACCGAGCTGGTCTCCTCGTGGAACGCGCAGACGCCCGCGGGCACCTGGATTCAGGTGGAGCTGCTGGGCACGTACACCGACGGCACCGCCACTCCGGCCTACGTGATGGGCCGCTGGACCTCCGGCGACAGCGACGAGGACATCCGCCGCACCTCCGTCGACGACCAGGGCGACGACACCAGCAGCATCTACACCGACACGTTCTCCATCGACGACGCCACTGCGGGCAAGCTGCTCGCCTCCTACCGGCTGCGGGTCACCCTCTACCGCAAGCCCGGCAGCCACGACACCCCGACCGTGTGGCGCGTCGGCGCGTTCGCCTCGAACATCCCCGACCGCTACACGGTGCCCGCGTCCGTGCCGAGCCTGAAGGGCGCCGTCGAACTGCCGGTGCCGCGCTACTCGCAGGACATCCACAAGGGCCAGTACCCGCAGTACGACAACGGCGGCGAGGCGTGGTGCAGCCCCACCTCGTCCACCATGTGCATCGAGTACTGGGGCCGCGGCCCGACCGCGGCCGACCTGGCCTGGGTGGACCCCTCCTACACCGACCCGCAGGTCGACCAGGGCGCCCGCTACACGTACGACTACCAGTACGAGGGCTGTGGCAACTGGCCGTTCAACGCGGCCTACGCGGCCACGTACAAGGACATGCAGGGCGTCGTCACCCAGTTGCACTCGCTCAACGACGCGGAGCGGCTGATCAAGGCCGGCATCCCGGTGATAACGTCACAGTCGTTCCTGGCCAGCGAGCTGGACGGGTCCAACTACAGCACCTCGGGCCACCTGATGTGCATGGTCGGCTTCACCGCCGAGGGCGACGTGATCATGAACGACCCGGCCAGCGAGAGCGACGACGCGGTGCGCAACGTCTACAAGCGCGCCCAGTTCGAGACGGTGTGGCTGCGGACGAAGCGGATCACCGCGACCGGCTCGGTCGGCTCCGGCTCCGGCGGCGTGGTGTACCTGTACTTCCCGGCGAAGCCGAGCCCCGGGCAGAAGCGCGCGCTCGCCTCCGTCGGCGTCGTCTGAGTCCGGTCGACGGCTGGACGGCTGACGGCTCCACAGCTGACGGTTCGACGGCATGACGGCATGACGGATGACGGCTGACGGATGACGGCTGACGGCTGACGGCATGACAGCTGACGGTTCGACGGCACGACAGCTCCAGGGCCCCGGTCCCGCGTCTTCCGCGGGGTCGGGGCCCTTTTCACGTGGTCCAACTGGTAGAGACCAATTTGTGGATTGACCCAAAGGTCTGGACCAACCTATTGACGTGTTCGGATCATCGCAGGAACCTGCTGCCACGTTCCCCCACAGGAGGTCCGACGTGAACCGTCTCAAAGCCCTCGGCACGGGAGTGGCCGCCGCGGTGCTCGCCGTCGCCGGGCTGGGCACCGCCGCCGCCCTCGGCACCGGCCAGGCCAGCGCGGCACCCACCGCGAGCGCGCTCGGCAACAACTGGTACGCCGCCGCGCCCTATCTGATGCCGCTGGACAACGACCCGCCGGACGCCACCGCGATCATGGACGCCACCGGGCTCAAGGCGTTCCAGCTCGCCTTCATCCTCGCCCCCAACGGCGGCGGCTGCAGCCCCACCTGGGGCGGCACCAACGCGGTCTCCTCGGACACCTCGGTCGCGAGCACCATCGCCGCGATCCGTGCCAAGGGCGGCGACGTCTCCGTCTCGATCGGCGGCTACGGCGGCACCAAGCTCGGCCAGGCGTGTTCCGACGCGGCCTCGACCGCGGCCGCGTACCAGCAGGTCGTCACCAAGTACCAGCTCAAGGCGATCGACTTCGACCTGGAGGAGCCGGAGTACGAGAACACCGCGGCGGTCGCCAACGAGCTGGGCGCCGCCCAGATCCTGCAGCGGAACAACCCCGGCATCTACATCTCGGTCACCACCGCGGGCACCGCGGCCGGCACCGGCTGGTTCGGCCAGCAGATGCTCAACGAGGCCAAGTCGCTCGGCTTCACCCCGAACAACTTCTCCATCATGCCGTTCGACGGCGGCTTCAGCGGCGCCGCCTCCCAGACCGCGGCCCTGACCGCGTTCAACGGGCTGCTCCAGAGCACCTTCGGCTGGGACGCCGCCACCGCCTACGCCCACGAGGGCTTCTCCGGCATGAACGGCCGCAGCGACTCGGGGGAGTACTTCTACCAGGCGGACTTCCAGACCGTGCTGGACTACGCCACCAGCCACGGCATGGGCCGCTTCACCTTCTGGTCGCTCAACCGCGACCGCCAGTGCACCCCGCCGGACAACAACGGCACCACGTCCGGTACGTGCAGCTCGGTTCCGCAGGGCGCCTGGGACTTCGCCAAGTACTCCGTGAAGTTCGCCGGCGCGACCCCGCCCACCGACCCGCCGACCACGCCGCCCACCACCCCGCCCACCAGCCCGCCGGGCGGCGGCGACTGCGCGAGCGTGTCCGCCTGGAGCGCGTCCGCGGTCTACAACGGCGGCGACGAGGTCTCGTACGGCGGCCACAAGTGGCTCGCGCAGTGGTGGACCACGAACGAGCAGCCCGGCACCACCGGTGAGTGGGGCGTGTGGAAGGACGAGGGCGCCTGCTGAGCCGTCAGGGCCGGCGCACGCGCCGGTCGCAGCACTGATCCGCACGGATCTCGAAAGCCGAGGTCGGGCCCGTGGCGCGCTTGCGCCACGGGCCCTTTCGGCTGGGTGCGCATCTCCGCACGTGCGCGTTTTCGCATATGCACATGCCGGTGGTAGCCGACCAAAACGGACCTCGCTTTTCCGGTTATGTGCTTCACTCCGAACATGTGATCAGTAACCTCGGTTGAGCATCCGGGAGTCTGCCCGATCCGGCCGTGCCCGCCTGCCGTGTCCGCACTCCCCCCGACCTGGAGACACCGACCGTGACCGAGCGACCGTCCTGGGCCCCGCAAGGCATCGACATCACCGTGCCGAGCGTGTCCCGGATCTACGACTACTTCCTGGGCGGCTCGCACAACTTCGAGGTCGACCGGGAAGCGGCTCGGGTCGCGCTCAGCGCGCTGCCGGGGATACCCAAGATCGGCCAGGCCAACCGGGCCGTCATGCGCAGGGCGGTGGACTTCGCCCTGGACCGCGGGATCACCCAGTTCCTGGACATCGGCTCGGGCATCCCCACCTTCGGCAACGTCCACGAGGTCGCCCAGGCCGGCCACCCCGGCGCCCGCGTCGTCTACGTCGACAACGACCCGGTCGCGGTCGCCCACAGCCGCGCCGTCCTGGACGGCAACGACGACGCGACGATCGTCGCCGCCGACCTGCGCGACCCCCGGTCGATCCTCGACGCCCCCGAGACCGGCAGGCTGCTCGACCTGTCCCGGCCGGTCGCGCTGATGCTGGTGGCCGTCGTCCACTTCCTCGCCGACGACGACCGCCCCGCCGAACTCATCGCCACCCTGCGCGACGCGCTGGCCCCCGGCAGCGTCATGGTCATCACCCACGCGACTGTCGAGTACGGCCCGACCCCGGCCGGCCAGCGCGGTGTCCAGAAGGTCTACCAGCGCACCAGCACCCCGCTGATCATGCGCACCGCCGCCGAGTTGGAGCCCTTCTTCGACGGCTTCGACATCGTGGAGCCGGGCATCGTGCCGTTGCCCTTCTGGCGGCCCGACACCCCGCCGGCCGACGACGACGACCCGTCGGTGCTGCACGGTCTCGCCGGTGTGGGGCTGAAGGCGTGACCGCCGAGCCGGCCGCGGCCGGGGGCGCGGCGCGGCGGGCCGGCGGGGAGCCGGCCGCCGCGTCCGGAAGCGTATCCGGGAGCGTGACCACGAGCGCGTCAGGGAGCGCGGCCGCGGCCGAAATCGGAGCGTCCGGCGCCACCGGAGCCGTCGACGGGAGCGGGGTCACCGCCGCAAACAGAGCCCGAGCCGCAACCGCGGTGCCCGCCCGGACGGCAGACACCGCCCGGACGGCGGGCCCCGCCGAGGCGGAATCCGCCGCCGAAGTGGAAGCCCACGCCGGGACGGAGGGTTCCGCGCAAGCGCAAGCGCAAGCGCAAGCGCAAGCTCAAGCGGAGGCGGAGGACAACCTGCGCAGGTTCGCCGCCATATGGGGCCGCGCGGTCTACCCGCTGACCGCCACCTCCATGACGCGGGCCGAACTGGAGTCGTACCTGAGGCCGTTGGCCCGCGTGCTCAGCGACGCGCTGAGCGCCGACCGGTTCGACCCGCGCGCCGCCGTGCCGGTCGGTGCCGCCCTGGTCGGCGCGCACTGCACCGACCCCGAGGCGCTGCCCAGCATCCTCGGCATCATCGACGCCTATCTCGTGCTGTACTGCCCGCCCGGCGGCGGCCTGCCCGCCGACGAGGCGCGCGCCCGCTGCTCCCGCCTCCAGCACGCCGTCGCCGTCGGGTTCTCCCAGGCGCTGCGCGAACGCACCCTGAACGAGCAGGAGTCCATCTCCCGGGCCGCGCTGGCCGCCCAGGCCGACGCCGAACGCGCGCTGGCCGCCAGCGAGGCCCGCTTCCGCGCGGTCTTCGAGGGGGCCGCCGTCGGCATCGGCATCGCCGACCTGGACGGCCGTGTCGTGGAGGTCAACGACGCGCTCAGCCGGATGTTCGGCGGCGAGAAGCACGTCATGCAGCGCACCGTCTCGGAGTGGGCCCACCCCGACAACGCGGTGACCACCGTCGCCCTCAACGGCGAACTGGTCCGCGGCGAACGCGACGGCTACCACATCGAGAAGGCGTACCCCCGGGCCGACGGCTCCGTGCTGTGGGCCAACCTCCAGGTCTCCCTGCTCCGCGACGCCACCGGCAGCCCCCAGTACCAACTCGCCCTGCTGGAGGACATCACCGAGCGCCGCCAGCTGCTGCACCGGCTGCGCCACGAGGCCACCCACGACGCCCTCACCGGCCTGCCCAACCGCGCCCTGTTCTTCGAACGGCTCGACCAGGCACTCGCCGCGACAGCCGAGACCGACGCGCCCGGGGTATCCGCCGCGACGGCGGCCCCCGCCTCGCCAGAGCAAGGCGCCGACGGCGGCACACCGGGCGACCGCTCACACCGCGCAGCCGCCCCGGCGACCGGCGCCCCCACCGCCCCCACCGCCTCCACCGACGGCGGCGGTACGGGCCCGGGCCGCCGGATCGGCCTGTGCTACCTCGACCTCGACGGCTTCAAGGCGGTCAACGACAGCCTCGGCCACGCGGTGGGCGACCAGCTCCTGGTCGCCGTCGCCGAGCGGCTGCGGGACTGCCTGACCACGCCCGACCAGCTCGTGGCCAGGATCGGCGGCGACGAGTTCGTCGCCCTCTACACCGACCCGCCGAGCCTGGAGGCCGTCACCGATCTGGCCGGCCGCATCCTGTCCGCACTGTCCGCGCCCGTGCTCCTCGACGGCCGCGAACTGCCGGTGCACGGCAGCATCGGCATCGTGCTCACCCCGACCGCCTCGCACGCCGCCGCCGACGTGCTGCGCAGCGCCGACATCACCATGTACCGCGCCAAGGAACTGGGCGGCAACCGCTACGAGGTCGCCGACCCCGACGCCGACGCCCGCGCGATCACCCGGCACAGCCTCACCAACCGGCTGCCGGGCGCCCTGGAGCGCGGCGAGTTCTTCGTGGAGTACCAGCCGCTGATCGGGCTCAGCGACGGCGTCGTGCACGGCGCGGAGGCCCTGGTCCGCTGGGGCCACCCGGTGCACGGCGTGCTCGGGCCGGACCGGTTCATCCCGCTCGCCGAGCACACCGGGCAGATCGTGCCGCTCGGCCGCTGGGTGCTGGAGCAGGCCGTCCGGCAGGCCGAGGTGTGGCAGCGCAGCCACCACGGCGCACGCGCCCCCCGGGTGAACGTCAACCTCTCGCCGATCCAGCTGCACCACCCCGACCTGGTCGCCGAGGTGACCCGGGTGCTGGACGACAGCGGGCTCGCCCCGGAGTCGCTCTGCCTGGAGGTCACCGAGAGCGCGCTGATCGGCGCCGACCAGGACGCGTTGAAGCCGCTGCGCCGGATCGCCGACCTCGGTGTCGAGATCGCCCTGGACGACTTCGGCACCGGCTACTCCAACCTCTCCTCGCTGCGCTGGCTGCCCGTCAGCGTGCTCAAGCTCGACCGCGCCTTCTCCCGGGGGATGAGCCACCACCCCGCCGACCCGGTCGACCTGAAGATCGTCGAGGGCATCGTCTCCCTCGCGCACGGCCTCGGCCTGTCCGTCACCGTCGAGGGCGTCGAGACCAGCGCCCAGGCCGACTACCTGCGGGACCTGGGCTGCGACAC
The DNA here is from genome assembly GCF_040702025.1 of Streptomyces sp. NPDC088194. NCBI lineage: Bacteria > Bacillati > Actinomycetota > Actinomycetes > Kitasatosporales > Streptomycetaceae > Streptomyces > Streptomyces sp. NPDC088194. The sequence continues at coordinate 184,057 of NZ_JBFBIV010000004.1, forward strand.
CGGCCAGGGCTGGTTCTACGGACGTCCCGCCCCGCCCGAGCAGTTGGGCACCCTCCTGCTCGCCGACGCCAGCTGAGGCCGCCCGCGCCGGCGCCCGGTCGGTTGGTCGGCGGGCCGGTGGCCGGCCCGTGACGACCGGTCAGTTCTGCTTGGTGAACGTGTCGGGGGCACCCACCGACTGGCCGCCGCTGAAGTCGGCGAGCCGCAGCGTGTCGCCGCCGCTGTCGATGCTGAGGGTGTAGATCCGGCCCTGGACGCACACGGTGCCGCTGGACGGGTCGGACGGGGCGCTGGCCACCGCCTGGAAGATCACGGTGGAGCCCTCCTGCTCGCTGAAGCTGAGCGTGTCGGTGCAGCCGATGTCCTGGCCGGAGAGCAGCGCGGTGACGTGGGTGACCTCCTTGCCGACCACGCTCCCGCGCGTGCCGCCGGTGAGGGTGAGGGTGACCTTCGTCTTCCCGGTGACCGAGGCCAGGCCGGGACCGACACCGGACCAGGTGCCGATCCAGGAGGAGGGCAGCTTGTCGCCCGAACCGGAACCCGAATCGGAGCCCGAACCGGAGCCGGAGTCGCCGCTGCCGGTGGAGCCGCCGGCCGCGCCCGTTCCGTTCGTGGTCGCGGTGGCCGAGGTGGTGGGCGCGTCCGCGTTCGAGCCGTCGCCGGAGCCCGTGTGCTGCCGCCAGCGGTGCACCGCGAGGGTGCCCACGACCACCAGGACGACGGCGACCGCCGCCGCCGCGACGACCGTGGTCCGCCGGCCCCCACCGCGGTTCGGGCCGCCGGGCGAGCCGTGGGCGGGCGGTGCGAGCGGTTGCCCGGGCGGGCCCTGAGCCGGCTGCCCGCTGGCCGCCGGCGGCCCCTGGTAGGCGGGGTGCCGGAACGTCGTGGACGCCGGACCGTAGGGCGTGGTGGCCGCCACCAGCGGGGCGCCGGGCGCGGGCGGAGCGGCCGGGGGCGCCGTCGCGGGCTTGGCCGGCGGCTCGGCGGGACCGGCGGGACCCGGGCCGGCGTCGGGCGCCGGCGGATCGCCCAGCGTCGCCCGCATCTCCTCCTCGCGGGCGGCCAGTTCGTCGGGCAGCCCCGGCGGCAGGTGCCCGGACCAGGGCGACGGCGCGGCAGCCGCCCCGCCCGGTCCGCGCAGCAACTCGGCCGCCCCCAGCGCGGTCGGACGGTCCGCGGGGCTCTTGGCCAGCAGCGCGGTCAGCGCCGGCAGCAGCGCGGCGGGCACTCCGCTCAGGTCCGGCTCCTCGTGCACCACGCGGTACAGCAGCGCCGGCGTCGAGGCGGTCTCCCCGGGGTGGTTGAACGGGCCGCGGCCGGTCGCCGCGTAGACCAGCACCGCGCCGAGCGAGAACAGGTCGCCGGGCTCGGCGGAGGTCCCGGAGGCCGCCTGCTCGGGTGCCATGTAGCCGGGCGAGCCGATCATCGCACCGGTGCTGGTGTGCCGGGTGTCCTCGGCGGCACGGGCGATGCCGAAGTCGATCAGCAGCGGACGGGCCCGCGGCAGCAGGACGTTCGACGGTTTCACGTCACGGTGCGCGAGCCCGGCGTGGTGCACCGCGTGCAGGGCCTCGCACAGCTCCACGCCGAGCGCCGCCACGCTGTCGCCGGGCAGCGGCCCGTGCTCGCGCACCCAGTCCGCCAGCGACGGCGCGGCCACGTACTCGGTCGCCAGCCACTGCGGGCTCGCGCCGACGGGGGAGTAGTCGACCACGGCGGCGGTCCACGGCGAGCGCACCCGGTCCGCGTTCCTGATCTCGCGGGCGAACCGCTCGCCGAACGCCGGGTCCAGGCCGAACTCCGCGCGGACCGTCTTCAGCGCCAGCGGCCGCCCCGCGACCGTGCGGGCCAGGTAGACCTGTCCCATCCCGCCCGCTCCCAGCCGTGCGAAGAGCGGATACCCACCCACCGAACGGGGATCGGCCGCCCCCAAGCTCTCCATGCGCAGCAGCGTACGTGGCCCTTCCGCTTCGTTCGCCGGCATCCGCCAGGATCACCCGCGACCGCCCGGACCACCCGGGCACCGAACCAGGGGACGCGGTCGGCCGCCCGCGCGGTTGCGGACCCGCCGGGGGGCTTGTGGCGGGGAATCGCCTGTGACGGGGACGCCGCCGTACGGCATACTCCATCCGCCGGACCCGTTGATCACCATTGCCGCGACCCGGCGTGGGAGACCGCGACGGGATCGGGGTAGTTCTCACCGGACGGCTCCACCACACCCAGGCGAGGGGCCGCCGCCACCCCACAGGGAGGAAGTGCCGTCATGCCCCAGCAAGGCCCGCAGCCGGTCGAAAGGCAGCTGCCCACCGATGAGGCCCGCTTCCTGCTCGACCTGACCCGTGACCTGGCCCGGCGCGAGATCGCGCCCGCCGCGGACTCCGAGGAGGAGGCCGGGCGCTTCCCGCGGGAGACCATGGCCCTGATCGGGAGCTCCGGACTGCTCGGCCTGCCCTACGCCGAGGAGCACGGCGGCGGCGGCCAGCCGTACGAAGTCTACCTGCAGGTGCTGGAGGAGTTGGCGGCCGCGCGCCTGACCGTGGGGCTCGGTGTCAGCGTGCACACGCTGGCCTGCCACGCGGTGGCCGCGTTCGGCGGCAAGCAGCAGCGCGCCGACCACCTGCCCGCGATGCTCGGCGGCGAACTGCTCGGCGCCTACTGCCTGTCCGAGCCGACCTCCGGTTCCGACGCGGCGAGCCTGCGCACCCGGGCCGTGCGCCATGGCGACTCCTGGACCATCGACGGCACCAAGGCGTGGATCACGCACGGCGGCGTCGCCGACTTCTACACGGTGCTGGCCCGCACCGGCGGCGAGGGCGCGCACGGCATCTCCGCCTTCCTCGTGCCCGGCGACGCGTCCGGGCTGAGCGCGGGCGCGCCCGAGCGGAAGATGGGCATGAAGGGCTCGCCGACCGCCCAGATGCACTTCGACGGGGTCGAGGTGGCCGACGAGCGGCGGATCGGCGAGGAGGGCCAGGGCTTCGCGATCGCACTGGCCGCGCTCGACGCCGGGCGGCTGGGCATCGCCGCGTGCGCGATCGGCGTGGCGCAGGCCGCGCTCGACGCCGCGGTGGGCTACATGGGGCAGCGCCGCCAGTTCGGCCGCCCGATCGCGGACTTCCAGGGGCTGCGGTTCATGCTCGCCGACATGGCCACCCGGGTCGAGGCGGGCCGCGCGCTCTACCTGACGGCGGCTCGACTGCGCGACGCCGGGCAGGACTTCAGCGCCCGGGCGGCGATGGCGAAGCTGTTCTGCACGGACACCGCGATGCAGGTCGCCACGGACGCGGTGCAACTGCTCGGGGGATACGGCTACACCGCGGACTTCCCGGTCGAGCGGTACATGCGCGAGGCGAAGGTGCTGCAGATCGTCGAGGGCACCAACCAGATCCAGCGGATGGTGATTGCCCGGCACCTGGTGGGACCCGAGTCCCGCGACTAGCGTCCCGCGGCGGGGGGTACGGCTTCCCGCCGTGGGCCGTGTCGACAGCGCTCGCGGTGATGACGCCTAGGCCGCGAGCGGGTGGGCGTCGCGCTGGAGGGGGACGAGGATCGGGCGGGAGCCCGGCCCACCGACGTGGGAGAAGGGCTGCGTACGCCAGTCGAGCGGGAGCGCGGCCGTGAACTGCTCGGTCGCGGGGGCGAGCACCAGCGGCTCCAGGGACCCCGCGTCGGCGACCGCGCGGCCGGAACCGGTGCAGACGGTCAGCCCGAACGGCTGCCAGGGGTTCGGGCACACCGCGTGCGACGGCAGCACGCTGTCGTCGCCGGCCACCGCGATCGGCCGCGCGCAGACCGGGCAGGCCAGCCGTACGACATCGGCGAGGTCGGCGCCCTCCTCCTCGGCACCCTCCTCGTCGGTGTACGGCTCCTCCGCGTCGTCGTACCCGTCGGCCAGGTCCGCGTCCTCGGCCGCGGGGGCGGGCGCCGGGGCGAGCACGAGGTCGCGTTCGTGCCCCTCCGCGACGGCCGATGTCGTCCGCACGCTGCGGCTGTGGCGCACATGGTTACGCATACTGCGTTCCCCCTTGGGTGTTGCCCTCCGTTGGGCCGGCCCGGCATCAGGCACGCGGCCATAGCGAGCACTTCCCGCCGCGCTACGCGGGTAATCGCGCCATACGGAGTGCTCCGCACGGTCGCCGTGTGGCCTTCGTCACACTCGCCGGGTGGGCGGTGGATGCGCCCCCGCCATGCGCCCGTACGCCCCCGGAATGCCCCGGGCCGTGCCCCGCCGACCCGCCTTATAGGGTGGCGAAAGGGCGGGGACCAGCGCGGTTGTGCCGGCGGAGAGCCGGCGGGCGGGAGTGGCACGGCATGCGGACCAACTGGGCGGGCAACCTCACCTTCACCGCGGAACGCGTGCACCGCCCCGCCACCCTCGACGAGCTGCGCGCGATCGTGGCCGGCGGCCGCCGGGTCAAGGCGCTCGGCAGCGGCCACTCCTTCAACGAGATCGCCGACACCGACGGCGATCTCGTCGAACTCACCGCGCTCCCGGCCGAGATCGACATCGACAGCGCCGCCGGCACCGTCCGCGTCGCCGCCGGAGTGCGCTACGCCGAACTCGCCGCGCACCTGCACGCCCACGGCCTCGCGCTGCCCAACCTCGCCTCCCTGCCGCACATCTCGGTGGCCGGCTCGGTCGCCACCGGCACCCACGGCTCCGGCGACGCCAACGGCTCGCTCGGCACTTCCGTGACCGCCCTGGACCTGGTCACCTCCGGCGGCGACACCCTCAGCCTCAGCCGCGACAAGGACGGCGACCGCTTCGACGGCGCCGTCGTCGCACTCGGCGCGCTCGGCATCGCCACCCACCTCACGCTCGACGTGGTGCCCACCTTCCAGGTCCGGCAGACCACCCGCACCGGCCTCGCGCTCGACGACGCCCTCACCCACTTCGACGCGCTCACCGGCGCCGCCTACAGCGTCAGCCTCTTCACCGACTGGCGCGCCGACCGCTTCACCCAGATATGGCTCAAGCGGCTCGACGGCACCCCCGAACCCGAACTGCCCTGGACCGCGCCCGCCCCCGGCCCGCTGCACCCCGTGCCCGGCGTCGACCCGGTGCACTGCACCCCGCAGGACGGCACCCCCGGCCCCTGGCACGAGCGGCTGCCGCACTTCCGCCCCGAGTTCACCCCCAGCAGCGGCGAGGAACTCCAGTCCGAGTACCTCGTGCCGCGCACCCACGCCACCGCCGCGATCGCCGCCGTCGCCGCCCTGCGCGAGACGGTCGCGCCGGTCCTGCAGATCTGCGAGGTCCGCACCGTCGCCGCCGACCGGCTCTGGCTCAGCCCCGCCTACGGGCAGGACACCGTCGCCCTGCACTTCACCTGGCGCCAGGACCCGGCCGCCGTCACCCCCGTGCTCGGCCGGATCGAGGCCGCCCTCGCCCCCTACGCGGCCCGCCCGCACTGGGGCAAACTCGCCACCACCGACCCCGCCACCGTCCGCGGCCTCTACCCCCGGATGGCCGACTTCCAGGCGCTGGTCGCGGCCACCGACCCCGACGGCACCTTCGGCAACGCCTTCCTGCGCCGGATGCTGGTGCCATGACCGACCAGCCCGAGCCCGGCCGTCCCGTGACCGCGAACCCCTCCGTGCCGGTAAGGTCGTCGGCTGTGGAGGAGCTGGACCGGCACATCGTGGAACTGCTCGTCGCCGACGGGCGGATGAGCTACACCGACCTGGGCAAGGCCACCGGCCTGTCCACCTCGGCCGTGCACCAGCGGGTGCGCCGGCTGGAGCAGCGCGGCGTCATCCGCGGGTACGCGGCCGTCATCGACCCGGAAGCGGTCGGCCTGTCGCTGACCGCGTTCATCTCCGTCAAGCCGTTCGACCCCAGCGCGCCCGACGACATCGCCGACCGGCTCGCCGAGGTGCCCGAGATCGAGGCGTGCCACAGCGTGGCCGGCGACGAGAACTACATCCTCAAGGTGCGGGTCTCCGCGCCCATCGAGCTGGAGCACCTGCTCTCCCGGATACGGTCGCTGGCCGGCGTCTCCACCCGCACCACCGTGGTCCTGTCCACCGCCTACGAGTCCAGGCCCCCCCGGATCTGATCCCGGCCCGGGCCGGGGGAGACTGGCGGTATGCACCAGCGCCCCGCCGCAGCGGCGACCACGACCCCCGACCCGAACGACCTGGACGGCCCCGCCGGCGGCACCGTGCTGCTGCGCGGCGGCTTCGTCTACAGCCCCGCCGACCCCTTCGCCACCGCGATGGTGGTCGACGGCGACACGGTGGCCTGGGTCGGCTCGGAAGGCGCCGCCGACTCCTTCGCCGACGGCGTGGACCAGGTCGTCCAGCTCGACGGCGCGCTGGTCACCCCCGCCTTCGTCGACGCCCACGTGCACACCACGGCCACCGGCCTCGCCCTGACCGGCCTCGACCTCGGCGCGGCTCCCACCCTCGCGGACGCGCTGGCCCGCACCGCCGCGTACGCCGAGCAGCACCCCGGCGACCGGGTGCTGCTCGGCCACGGCTGGGACGACACCCGCTGGCCCGAGGGCCGCCCGCCGACCCGCGAGGAGTTGGACCGGGCGGTGCACGGCCGCCCGCTCTACCTCGCCCGCACCGACGTGCACTCCGCCGTCGTCACCACCGCCCTGCTCGACCTGGTGCCCGGCGCCGCCGAGCTGCCCGGCCACCACCCGGCCGGCCCGCTCACCCGCGACGCGCACCACGCCGCCCGCGCGGCCGCGTACGCCGCCGTGACCCCCGCCCAGCGCGCCGCCGCCCAGCGCGCCGCGCTCCGGCACGCCGCCGCCCGCGGCATCGGCAGCCTGCACGAGTGCGCCGGCCCCGACATCTCCTCGCAGGACGACCTCACCGGCCTGCTCGCCCTCGCCGCCGCAGAACCCGGCCCCCGCGTGCACGGCTACTGGGCCGAGCCCGTGAGCGGCCCGGCCGACCTGGAGAGGCTGCGCGACCTCGGCGCGGTCGGCGCCGGCGGTGACCTCTTCGTGGACGGCTCGCTCGGCTCCCGCACCGCCGCGCTGCACGATCCGTACGCCGACCACGGCCCCGACGCGGAGGCCGGCCACCGCGGCGTCACCTACCTCGACGCCGACACCATCGCCCGCCACCTCACCCTGTGCACCCAGGCAGGGGTCCAGGCGGGCTTCCACGCCATCGGGGACGCCGCGGTGGCCGCCGTGGTCGACGGAGTGCGCGCGGCGGCCTCCACGGCCGGCCTGGACCGCGTACGGGCCCTGCGGCACCGCGTCGAGCACGCCGAGTCGATGACCGACGCGACGATCGCCGCGTTCGCGGAGTACGGCCTGATCGCGTCCGTGCAGCCCGCCTTCGACGCGGCCTGGGGCGGCGACGACGGCATGTACGCGGCCCGCCTCGGCCGCGAGCGGGCCCGCACCCTCAACCCGTACGCCGCGATGACCCGCGCCGGGGTGCCGCTCGTCCTCGGCTCCGACAGCCCCGTCACCCCCCTCGACCCCTGGGGCACCGTCCGCGCGGCCGCCTTCCACCGCACGCCCGAGCACCGCATCTCCGCCCGCGCCGCCTTCAACGCCCACACCCGCGGCGGCTGGCGCGCCCTCGGCCGCGACGACGCCGGCGTGCTCGTGCCCGGCGCCCCGGCCGACTACGCGGTCTGGCAGGTCGGCGACCTGATCGTGCAGACCCCCGACGAACGCGTCGCCAACTGGTCCACCGACCCCCGCTCCGGCACCCCCGGCCTGCCCGACCTCACCCCCGGCGCGCCGCTGCCCACCGCGCTGCGCACGGTCGTCGCCGGCCGCACGATCCACCGCCCGCCGAACGGGTGACCTGCGCTTTCCGGCATGCGGCCGAACGGTGTGCGGTGGACCGGTGGCGGCGTGTCGCGGTCGCGCCGATGCCTCGCCACTGACCTGCTGATTTACCGGGAGTCCGCAGGTCACAGGGGTGTTGACAGTGGCTGGTCGGGGGCGAGTAGGTTCGGCCAGGTCCACCACAGGACGTCGGACCGGGGGCTCTCCGCGGTTGCGTCGAACACCGCTGGGCCATGGGGCGCCGCGCCGCACGCGCGCCGCCACTGGCAGCCAGGTCCAGCGTCCGCGGCGCGGAACGCGGGGGGAGTGCCGCCCGATCGACAGGTGTGACCCGGGAAGGGCCCGGACGCCCAGTAGACAACGGCCTCGGTGCCGAGCCGCAGCCAGCGGTTCCCAGGTCGGCCCGAAGGGTGTCCGGGCCCGCTCCCGTTGGGGGCTCTGACCCGCCCGGCTGCCCCGTTCCGCCGGTTGAGGGACCACTCCTGGTCAGTGGCTGATCGCGCCGGGAGAACGGCGCGGCGAGCCACCCGCGTGCCGCGAGGTCCGGGAACCCACGGGGATGGGCGGGACGGGCGGACCCCGCCCCGGCCGAACCGCCAGGAAGACGAGGTACGGTCACCTTCGACAACTCTCTCGACCTGCAGGAAGGCCACCCCCGTGCGCCTGCGTCCGCCGAACGCCCCCGCGGCGCCCCCCGTGGCCGTGCCTGCCGCCGACGTGATCGTCGTACCGGTCGTACCGGCGACGCGGCGCGCCCGGTGGAAGGCCACCGCCAGGGCCGCGGCCCCCAGGAGCGGGGTGGCCGCGGCCTTCGGCCTGATGATGGCCGCCGCCTTCCCGCCGTACGGCGTGTGGCCGTTGTCGCTGGTCGCGGTGGCCGGCCTCGCGCTGGTGCTGGAGGGCCGCACGGTCCGCCAGGGCGCCTGGCTGGGCTTCGCCTTCGCGTTCCCGTTCTTCCTGTGGCTGCTGCTGTGGCTGCGGTCGGTGATCTGGCTCGCCGTGGTGGGCCTGTCCGCGATCGAGGCGCTCTACCTGGTGGTGATGGCCGCCTTGATGGTGGTGGCCCGCCGGCTGCCGTGGTGGCCGCTGTGGGCGGCGTGCCTGTGGGTGACCCAGGAACTGGTCCGCGACCGGCTGCCGTTCGGCGGATTCCCTTGGGGCCGGCTGGCGTTCGCGAACACCGGGTCGCCGTTCACCCCGCTCGCCGCGCTCGGCGGCGCCCCGCTGGTGAGCTTCGCGGTGGCGCTCAGCGGCGCCCTGCTGGCCGCGGCGGCGCTCGCCGCCCACCGGGCGTACCGCGCCCGCCCCGAGGCGCCACGGACCCGGGCACTGACCGTGCGGGGCGCCCTGCCCGCGGCCGGGGCGCTCGTCCTGGCCGCGGCCGTGCTGCTGTCCGGCCTGCTCGTGCCGATCCACACCAACGCCGTCGGGCACGTGAAGGTCGCCATCGTGCAGGGCAACGTGCAGCAGCCCGGCATGCACTTCCTCGGCCGCCCGATGAAGATCCTCGACAACCACGTGCAGGCCACCCTCAAGCTCGCCGCGGACATCAAGGCCGGCAAGGTGCCCAAGCCCGACATCGTGCTGTGGCCGGAGAACTCCTCGGACCTGGACCCGTTCACCTACCCGCAGGCGTACGACAAGATCACCGAGGCGGTCCAGGCGGTGGGCGTGCCGGTGCTGGTCGGCGCGCTGGTCGACGGCCCGGACAAGGCGCACGTGCAGAACGAGGGGATCGTCTGGGACCCGGTCACCGGCCCGGGCGCGCACTATACGAAGCAGCACCCGGTGCCGTTCGGCGAGTACGTCCCGTTCCGTAAAGAGTTGACCAAGGTCATCCCGATGCTGAACGAGATCCCGAAGGACTTCTACCCAGGTAAGGGCAGCGGTGTGATGCAGATCGGACCGGCGAAGCTGGGCGACGTGATCTGCTTCGAGGTGGCCTACGACGGAATTGTGCGCGACACAGTGAACGCCGGAGCCCGCGCCATCGTCGTACAGACCAACAACGCAACTTACGGCCGCACCGGCCAGCCCGACCAGCAGCTCGCGATGTCCAAGCTGCGCGCGGTCGAGCACGGCCGGGCCGTGGTCACCGCGGCGACCAGTGGGATCAGCGCGGTGGTCGAGCCGGACGGGACGATCGAGAAGCGCAGCAAGGAGTTCACCCAGCAGGTCATCAGCGCCGACATTCCGCTGCGCGACGAGAAGACGATCGCGGACCGAGTCGGTGCGGCACCTGAGTGGGCACTCGCTATGGTTGGTCTTCTGTCCTGCGCGGCCGCCACCGCGATCGGCAGGCTGGAGCGCACGCGCATGGCGAAAGGGCAGACGCAGCAGTGAACGAGGACGAGCAGCGGAGCTTCGACTCCCTCGGCAGGGTCCTGGTCATCATCCCCACCTACAACGAGGCGGAGAACGTCCGGCCGATCGTCAAGCGGGTCCGGGCGTCGGTGCCCGAAGCGGACATCCTGATCGCCGATGACAACAGCCCTGACGGCACCGGCAAGTTGGCGGACGAACTCGCCGCCGACGACCCGCAGGTGCACGTGATGCACCGCAAGGGCAAGGAGGGCCTCGGCGCCGCCTACCTGGCCGGGTTCCAGTGGGGGATCGACCACGACTACGGCGTGCTGGTCGAGATGGACGCCGACGGGTCGCACCAGCCGGAGGAACTGCCGCGGCTGCTCACCGCGTTGAAGAGCGCCGACCTGGTGCTCGGCTCCCGGTGGATTCCCGGCGGCCGGGTGGTGAACTGGCCCAAGCACCGCGAGTACCTCTCCCGGGGCGGCAGCACCTACTCCCGGATGATGCTCGACGTGCCGCTCCGCGACGTCACCGGCGGCTACCGGGCCTTCCGGCGGCAGACCCTGGAGAGCCTGGGCATGGGCGACATCGCCTCCGCCGGCTACTGCTTCCAGGTGGACCTGGCCTGGCGCGCGGTGAAGGCGGGTTTCCACGTGGTCGAGGTGCCGATCACCTTCGTGGAGCGCGAGCGCGGTGACAGCAAGATGAGCCGCAACATCGTGGCCGAGGCGCTGTGGCGGGTCACCGCGTGGGGCGTCGGGGCGCGGGCGAGCAAGATCACCGGGCGCCGCCAGCTGCCGTAGCGTCATCGGGCCGCCGCTGCCGGTCAGTTGAGGATGTTGACCGCCCGGGCCACCACCAGCACCACGGTGACCAGCGACACCGCGGACTGCGCCATCATCAGCAGCTTCGCCTTCCGTGTCACCGGCAGCACGTCGGTCGGGCTGAACGCCGTGGAGTTGGTGAAGGAGAGGTAGAAGTAGTCCAGGTAGGCGGGCTCCCAGTGCGGAGGCGACAGCTGCGGGGACTGCAACTGCGGGAAGAGGAGGTCCGGCACGTCCTGCTCGCCGTGCGCGCGGGCGGCCGGGCCGCCGCGGTCCAGCTCCCAGTAGGCGAGCGCGAAGATCACGACGTTGATCAGCCAGATCGCGCCACCGGTCAGCAGCAGCCTCCCGGCCGGCGTGTGGTCGGTGCCCTCGGCCAGCCCGCGCACCAGCAGGACCACGGAGTACAGGTTCGCGGCTCCGATCGCCAGGGTCAGCACCAGGCTGAGCACCCGGTACGTACGGGAGCCGCGCTCGATGCGGTGCGGGTTGAGCGCGATCAGGCAGGCGAGCAGGGCCGCCTCCACCACGGGGACCAGAATCCGGGGGTGGCCCACCAGCCGGTCGGGCAGCACGAGCTGGATCGCCACCACCGCGAGCACGGAGGCGGTCGCGGCCCAACGCGGCTCCCCCCGGGTGGCCCGGCGCCAAGCCGGTACGGCCTCGTTCCGGGCCGTGCCGGGTTCGGCCCGGGCGGGGACGAGCAGGGCCTCGATCCGGGCCAGGCGGTCGGCGAGGGTGTCGCCGTCGGGGGCGGGACCGCCGGGTGATCCGGCGTGCGGGTCGGCGGCTCGGGGCTGGTGTGCCTGCGGCGCGGGGTCGTCGGAGGGCTCCGGGTGTGTCACGCCGCACATCGTCGCTGGCCGGTACGGCGCCAGTCCAGCGCCACGGGCGCCCGGCGACGGGCTTTACCCGGCCTTTGGCACACTTGAGATATGACGACGAACACACCGCCCCCGGTCAGGCCGCAGCGACAGCGTCGCTCGCGGGCTCGCACCATCGTGCCGATCGCGATCGCGGTGTGGGTGGCGCTGGAGATCTGGCTGCTGACGGTGGTGGCCGGGGCGACCAACTGGCTCGTGGTCTTTCTGTGCATTCTCGCCGGGTTCGTGCTGGGCGCCGCCGCCGTGAAGCGCGCCGGGCGCAGCGCCTGGCAGAACCTCGCGGCATCCGTGAACGCCCAGCAGCAGGGGGTGCAGCCCGGCCCGCCCCAGGGCGGTGGCCGGACCGGCCTGGCCATGCTGGGCGGGCTGCTGCTGATCATCCCCGGGTTCGTCTCCGACGCGGTCGCGCTGGTCCTGCTGATCCCGCAGGCCCGGGCGTTCATCGGGCGCCGGGTGGACCGGGCGGTACTCGGCCGCGCCGTGCCGATGCCGCCGGGAGGGCCCGCGGGCGGCTTCGGAGGGCCCGGCGGACCTGGCTTCGGCGGCGGGGCCGGCCCCGGTGGTGGGCCCGGCTCCGGCAGCGGCTCGGGCGGCGGGTCTGGTTCCTCCGGGGACAAGGTGGTCCAGGGCGAGGTCATCAACCGGGACTGACCGCCCGCAACCGGCACGGACTGCCCGCCACGGCCCGCCACGGACCTCTCGGCCTGCCACGGCGGGCGGCGGGGCCTGCCGTCGGTCGCGGCGACCGGCGGCACAGGATCGGGCACGCACAGGACACCGTAGGACGGCATAGGTACGCCCGGCGCGGAGCGGATGCTCCGGCCGGGCGGAAGGGTTCGGGGGCCGCGGATGCGGGCCCGGAGTGGGGCCCGCGGCGCCGCGGACCCGGTCCGTCAGGCGGTCTTGCGGTTGTCGCGCGGATGCACCGCGATGTTCATCGCTCCGGACCGGAGGACGGCGAGCCGTTCGGCCAGCACTTCCTCCAACTCTTCGAGCGTGCGCCGCTCCATGAGCATGTCCCAGTGCGTGCGCGCCGGCTTCGTGGTCTTCTCCTCGGGACCTTCTCCGTCCACCAGAAGCGCGGTCTGGCCGCAGGCGCGGCACTCCCACTCCGGAGGAATCTCGGCCTCAACCGAAAACGGCATCTCAAATCGATGGCCGTTCCGGCATGCGTACTCAACGGTCTGGCGCGGGGCCAGATCGATGCCGCGGTCGGTCTCGTAGCTGGTGGCCCCGAGTCGCGTGCCGCGGAGAGCTCGCTCACTCATGAATCGTGCCTCCCGGGCTTTGGTCGCCCACAGGACAGGTGTCGCTGTCGTCGTCATCCGGTCAACGTCCGGTCGGCGGTGAAGATTCCCGTTTCGGGATATGCGTCGCCCGTCGTGTCGCCCCTGTTTCTACCCAGCGACATCCCATTTGTCACACTCGGCGGGATATGTCACCCGCTGTCGTCGTATCTTTTGCGTGCAGTAGCGGTCAGCTCGCTGGGCCAACCGCGTACACTACCCGCCCGCACCCCTCAGGGCTAAATCGTGTCCACCACCCGGTGTTCCGGCGCTTCCCGGCGAATGCCCGCAGAGCCGTCCGTACCGGCCATGATCGGCTCGGAACCGGCCGCGGACGAGGCCGCGGACGAGGCCGGGGGCCCGGCCTGGGACCGGGCCGGGGGAGTGTCGAACAGGCGCAGGAAGAACTGGGCGAGCGGGCCGATCGACACGGCGTACAGCACGGTGCCGACGCCCACGCCGCCGCCGAGTACGAAGCCCGCCGCCAGCACGGTCAGCTCGATGCCGGTACGGATCAGCCGCAGCGAGCGGCCGGTCCTGCGGTGCAGGCCGGTCATCAGGCCGTCGCGGGGGCCGGGGCCGAACCGGGCCGAGATGTACAGGCCGGTGGCCGCGCCGTTCAGCAGCACCCCGCCCACCACCAGTGGCACCCGCACCGCGAGCGCCGGGTGATACGGCACCAGGGCCAAGGTGGCGTCGAGCGTGAGGCCGACGAGCACCACGTTGGACACGGTGCCGAGCCCCGGGCGCTGCCGCATCGGCCACCACAGGAGCAGAACGGCGGCACCGACGACAATGGAGACCAGACCGATGCTGATCCCGGTCAGCCGCGACAGCCCCTGGTGGAAGACGTCCCACGGGTCCAGGCCGAGCGAGGCGCGGACCAGCAGCGCGTCGCTCGCGCCGTACAGCGCGAGCCCGGCGTAGAGACGGACGAGGCGGTGGACGGGTGGACGGCGCACGGGTACCCCCCTGGCGTGTGAACGGACGCGCATGCCACTCTGTGGCCTGTACACGGCTTTCTTCCACAGCCAATCCGGGAAAGGTGGACTGAGTTCGATGCCTCAGTGGACCGCTACGGTGAGCGCCGCGCACCTTGCCCGGCTTCTGACCCCCCGGCCGGCGGCCGGCGGGAGCGGGGCCGGTACCGGGAACGGCGGACGGAAGCTGCCCGCCTACCGCGGGCTGGCCGACGGGGTGCGGCTGCTGGTGCTGGAAGGGCGGCTCCAGGTCGCCGCGCGGCTGCCCGCCGAGCGGGAACTCGCGCTCGCGCTCGGGGTGAGCCGGACCACCGTCGCGGCCGCGTACGAGGCGCTGCGGGCCGAGGGCTTCGCGCGTTCCCGGCGCGGCGCCGGGAGCTGGACCGCGATCCCCGAGGGCCACATCCTGCCCTCCCGCAGCCTGGAACCCCTGCCGCCGGACGCCGCCGGGTCCGTGATCGACCTCGGCACCGCCGCGCTGCCCGCGCCCGAGCCGTGGCTGAGCCGGGCCATGCAGGGCGCCCTCGCCGAGCTGCCCGCGTACGCCGCGACCCACGGCGACTTCCCCGCCGGGCTGCCGGTGCTGCGCGAGGCCATCGCGGACCGCTACACCGCACGCGGGGTGCCGACCATGCCCGAGCAGATCATGGTGACCACCGGGGCGATGGGGGCGGTCGGCGCGACCGCCCGGCACTCGGTGGGATACGGCGAGCGGGTCGCCGTGGAGTCGCCCAGCTACGCCAACGTGCTGGAGCTGTTCCGCGAGACCGGCTCCCGGCTGGTGCCCGTCGCGCTGCGGGAGCGGCTGGGCGGCTGGGACATGGACGTCTGGCGCCGCGTGATGCGGGACGCCGCGCCCCGGATGGTCTACGTGATGCCCGACTTCCACAATCCGACCGGCACGCTGGTCGGCGACGACGAGCGGCGCGAGCTGGTCGAGGCGGCCCGGGTGGCGGGGGCCACGGTGGTCGCCGACGAGACCATGGCCGAACTGGTCCTCGACGGCGAGGAGTCCGGGGTGCGGCCGCTGGCCGCGTTCGACCGGGGCGGCACCGTGATGACGGTCGGCTCGGCGAGCAAGAGCGTGTGGGCCGGGCTGCGGATCGGCTGGGTGCGCTCCACGCCCGACGTGGTGCGCCGGCTGGTCTCCGCCCGCGCCTACCTCGACCTCGCGTCTCCCGTCGTCGACCAGCTCGCGGTGGCCTGGCTGATGCGGGGCGGCGGCTGGGAGCAGGCGCTCGCCTCCCGCCGGGCCCGCGCCCGCGAGTGCCGGGACGACCTGGTGGCCGCGTTGCGCGCGCACACGCCCGGGTGGGACTTCAGCGTGCCGCACGGCGGCATGACGATGTGGGTGCGCACCGGTGACGTCTCCGGGTCCCGCCTCGCCGTCACCGGTGAACGGCTCGGCGTCCGCGTGCCCGCGGGGCCCCGATTCGGGGTCGACGGCGCCTACGAGTCCTACGTCCGCATACCTTTCACCGTCAGCGGTCCCGCCGCCGACGAGGCGGCGGCCCGCCTCGCCCAAGCCGCCGAACTCGTCCGCTCCGGCGCGGCCCCGGACGGCGACCCGACCGGCCTCTTCGTGGCGTAGCCCCTGCGGGCCCCTGCGGGGTGGCTGCCTCGCCTTCGTCTGACGGCCGGTGGCCGGTTGCGCGCGCAGTTCCCCGCGCCCCTGCGGTTGCCCGCCGTCGTGGTGGCGGTTCGTGTCCGTCTCCGGCCCGGTGGCCGGCTGGTCGCGCAGTTCCCCG